>NZ_JBEZYG010000017.1:0-181094 GCF_040638385.1 Streptomyces sp. NPDC026589 | reverse complement strand
AACGTGCGGTACTCCGCCCCGCCGAGGCTTCCGCCGAAGACGTAGGCGAGCAGCAGGACGAACATCACCGGCTGCACCAGGGCCGCGATGACCGACCCCGGTGTCCGGCGCAGGTTCAGCAGATTGCGCCAGGCCACGATGGAGGAGTCGCGGCTCAGACGTTGGACCGCGGTCACCGGCCATCGCCCCCGGTCGCCGTGGTGCCTGTCGAGGCCGCCGGAGAGGCCGTAGGTCCGCCCGGCTCCAGGGGGCGGCCGGTGAGGGAGAGGAACACGTCGTCCAGGGTCGGCGGGGCCAGTTCCACGTCCCGGACGGCGATGCCGGCCAGCCGCAGGCAGCCCAGGGCGTACTCCAGACTCTGCGCGCCGTGATCGGTGGCGACGGTCAGGCGGCCGGTGCGCGGGTCGAGGTCGGGGAGGTGCTCCCCGAGCGTGACCAGGATCTCCGCCGCGGTGACCCGGTGCCGCGGTTCGTCGACGGTCAGCGAGAGCCGCTCGCCGCCGACCCGCGCCTTGAGTTCGGCGGCCGAGCCGCGGGCGACCACGTGTCCGCCCTCGATGACGACGATGGCGTCGGCCAACTGGTCCGCCTCCTCCAGATACTGGGTGGTGAGCAGCACGGTCGTCCCCTCGGAGACCAGGTCCCTGACGGCCTGCCAGGTGTCGGCCCGGCCCCGGGGGTCGAGGCCGGTCGTGGGCTCGTCCAGGACCACCACGGCCGGCCGCGCGACCAGCGCGCCGGCCAGGTCGAGCCGTCTGCGCATGCCTCCCGAGTACGTTCCGCTCGGCAGGTCCGCGGCGTCCTCCAGGTCGAAACCGCTCAGCAGTTGACCGGCCCTGCGGCGGGCGGCATGACGGCCGAACCCGTAGAGCCGGGCCACGAGGTACAGGTTCTCCCGGCCGGTCAGCTTCTCGTCGACCGCGGCGTACTGGCCGGAGAGCCCGAGGTCGCGGCGTACGGCCTCCGGGTCGGCGAGGACGTCGTGGCCGGCCATCCAGGCCCGGCCGCTGTCCGGTCGCAGCAGCGTCGACAGCACCCGCACCGTGGTGGTCTTCCCCGCGCCGTTCGGGCCGAGGACCCCCAGCACGGTGCCGGGAGCCGCTTCGAGGTCCACCCCGGCCAGGGCCTGCTTCTTCCCGAATCGTTTGGTGAGTCCTTCGGCGCGTATCGCCGGAAGGGTCGGCGGGGCGGTCATGGGTGCCTCTCGTGATGCGTGGGGTGCGGCGGGCGCGTGGGTCCGGCGTGACCGGGGAGAGGGGGCAGGAGAGGCAGGATCACGCCACCCTTGCGCGGGCGCTCCTGGGGGTGATGTCGGTCCAGTTGACCTCCACGTACTCCAGGCAGGCCGCGTGTTCCGCCGGGCCGAACACCTCGTCCCAGCCGGCGGGCATCGCCGCGAACGACGGCCACAGGGCGTGCTGTCCCTCGTCGTTGACCAGGACGCGGTGCCGGGTCTGCGGGTCGTCGAAGGGATTCGTCATGACGGGTCTCCTTGTTCGGTGCGGTGGCCGGCGGCGAGCACGGCCGAGACGGTGGTGCCGATCTGTTCCCGCGCGGCGGGCCGCATCATCTGGGCGTGCGCGCACGCCACGTCGTGGTTCTCGATGGGTCCGTCGACGTACGGGCCCCACAGGGACAGGTCGAAGGTGTCCCGGGGGCGGCCCTCGGTGGCGGTGAAGAACAGCACGGGTCCGTGGAAGACACGGGGGGTGTACTTCCGCATCAGGCGTGCCTGACCGGCGAAGTTGTCCACCATCGCGTCGATCGTGGCCGGTTCCAGCGACCCGAGCGGACTGCCGCCGGCGAGGAACTGGTCCCGTACGGCCGCGGCTTCCACCGGACCGTCCCCTTCCAGGGCCTCCTGGCCGACCTCCATGTTGGTGAGCAGGGCGCGGAAGACGGTGTCCCTGCTCGCGCTGTCCAGATCGTCCAGCGGGGCGAGAGGGAAGGCGTCCAGGATCGTCAGCAGGCCCACCTCCTCGCCCGCCTCCTGGAGCTGGACGGCGACCTCCTGGACGACGTTGCCGCCGAAGGACCAGCCGAACAGGTGGTACGGGCCGTGCGGCTGGACGGCCCGCAGCTCGGCCACGTACACGGCGGCCATCGCCTCGATGCTGTCGGGGAAGGGCTCGGTGCCGTCCAGGTTCGGGGTCTGGAGCCCGTAGACCGGCCGGTCGTTGCCGAGGTGGGGGAGCAGCCCCGCGTACGCCCAGGCCAGGCCGCCGGCCGGGTGGACGCAGAACAGCGGCGGCAGGCCGCCCCTGGTCCGCAGGGGCAGCAGTGTGGCCAGCGGGTTGTCCTGGACGCCGGCGCCGATCCGCTCCGCGAGCGCGGCGACCGTGGGCGCCTCGAACAGGCTGCGGATGCTGACGTCCACACCCAGGGCGTCACGGATACGGCGGATCAGGCCCGCCGCCAGCAGGGAGTGACCGCCCAGGGCGAAGAAGTCGTCGTCGATGAGGACCTGCTCGCGCTCCAGCACCTCGGCGAACAGCGTGCACAGCACGTCCTCCCGGGGGTTACGGGGGCTGCGCCCCGTGTCCGCCGGCCCCGCCTGCGGTGGGAGGTCGGGCAGGGCCTTCCGGTCCAGCTTCCCGTTCGGCGTCAGGGGGATGCCGTCCACGGCGACCCAGCCGGAGGGGACCATGTACCCGGGCAGCCGGGCCGCCGCGTGCTCCCGCACCCCGTCGAGCCGTTCGGAGCCGGACCGCGCGGGCCCGGTGGGCGCGGCGCGGTCCACGGCACCGCTCCCGGCCGGGGCGGCGGACTGGGCGTCGGCGAGCACCACGTACGCGGCCAGGCGGGAGCCTCCGGGGCCCTCGCCGTGCGCCACCACCGCCGCCTGGGCGACGTCGGTGTGCTCCGCCAGTACGGCGGCGACCCCCTCCGGCTCCACCCGGAACCCGCGCACCTTGACCTGGTCGTCGGAGCGCCCGGCGAACTCCAGAGCGTCGTCGGGCGTCCGTACGGCCCGGTCCCCGGTGCGGTACATGCGGGTTCCCGCCGGGCCGTAGGGATCGGGCACGAAACGGTCCGCGGTCCCACCGGGCTGTCCGTGGTAGCCGAGGGCCAGGCCGGCCCCGGCCAGGTAGAGGTCGCCGGTCACCCCGACCGGGACCGGTCGCAGCCGGTCGTCCAGGAGCCGTACGGCCGTCCCCTCGACCGGGGTGCCGAGTACGGGCCGTCCGCTCGCCCGGAGTTCGGCGGTGAGGGCGTCCACCGTCGCCTCGGTGGGCCCGTAGAAGTTCCAGGCCGTCAGGCCCGGCCGGGCCCGCAGGTCGTCCCAGAGGCCGGCCGGGACGGCTTCGCCGCCCAGGACGATCACGGACGGGGCCCGGCCGCTCCCGGCGAACAGCCCGGCGTTCAGCAACTGCCGGACATGTGTGGGCGTGGACTCCAGCACGTCCAGGCCCAGGACGCGTACCGCCTCGACCAGGGCCTCCGGGTCCCGCCGGGTCAGGTCGTCCAGGACGTGGAGCCGGTGTCCGTCGAGCATCCAGAGCACCGGGTCCCACGCGGCGTCGAAGGACAGGGCGGCCGTCAGCGCGACATCGAGCCGGGGTTTTCCGGCCGCCCGTACCGAGGGCCCGAAGAGATGGCGCCGGTGGTGTTCCAGCAGCCGGGCCAGGGAGCCGTGGCCGACCAGGACGCCCTTGGGGCGGCCGGTCGAGCCCGAGGTGTGCAGGAGATAGGCGGGCTCGGCGGGTCCCGGCCGGGCCCACTCCCGCAGGGGTGCGGGCGCGGTGGCGGAGTCCGGGGCGTCCAGGTTCAGACGGTGCCAGGCCGGTGCCCGGTTGTGGGTGGCGTCCGCCGTGAGCACGGTGTGCGGGCGGGCGTCGGCCAGCACCGCGTCGATCCGGGCCTGCGGGAGCGAGTCGTCCACCGGGACGTGGACGGCCCCGGCCTTGAGTACGGCGAGGAGGGCGGCGATCGAGTCGGTGCCGCGGGGCAGCAGCACGGCCACCCGGTCTCCGGCGCCCGCACCGGCCCGGGCGACCAGCGCGGCGATCCGGTCGGAGCGGGCGTCCAGCTCCGTGAAGGAGAGGCTGCCGTCCGGGGCGGTCACCGCGATGTCACCGCTGCGCGCCGCGGCCACCGTCGCCGCGAACCGGTCCAGCACCGTCGTGGGAGGCGCGGTGTCGTGGCGGAGCACGCCGGCGCCACCGCCGAGATCCAGCAGCCGTCGCTGTTCTCCGGTGCTGGTCAGCGGCAGGTCGCCGACGATCGTGGCGGGGTCGCCCACCGCGTGCGCGAGGAGGAGGGTGAACCGGTCGGCGATCCGTACGGCGGTCTCGGTGTCGAACAGGTCCTGGCTGAACTCCAGCGTTCCGTCGAGGTGGGTTCCGCCGCTCCCGGCCGACGTGCGCTCGGTGAAGGAGAAGGAGAGGTCGAACTTCGCGCCTCCGGTGTCGACCCCCTCCAGCCGGGCCTCCAGGCCGGGCAGGTCCAGCCGGGGCGGCCGGTGGTTGTTGAGGGTCAGCATGACCTGGAAGAGAGGGTGGCGGGAGAGCGAGCGCGTCGGCCGTACGGCCTCCACCAGCCTCTCGAAGGGAAGCTCCTGGTGGGCGTAGGCGGCCAGGTCGCTCTCCCGTACCCGGGCGAGCAGCTCGGTGAAGTCCGGGTCGCCGCCGAGGTCCGTCCGCAGAGCGAGGGTGTTGACGAAGAAGCCGACCAGGGGGTCGAGCGCCTCGTCGGTGCGCCCTGCCACCGGGGTGCCGATGGTGACGTCGCCGCCGGCGCCCATCCGGTGCAGCAGCGCCGCCAGGGCGGCGTGCAGGACCATGAAGGTGCTGCCGGCCGTCGACCTGGCCAGCCGCGCCACCTCCGCCATGGTCTCCTCCGGTACGCGTACCGGGACCGTGCCCCCGCGGCCGCTCGGCGAGGCGGGCCGGGGGCGGTCGGTGGGCAGGGCGGTCTCCTCCGGGGCGCCGGCCAGGCGGTCCTTCCAGAAGGCGAGCTGGGCCGAGGCCGCGGAGACGGGATCCTCGAAGCTGCCGAGCAGGTCGCGCTGCCACAGGGTGTAGTCCGCGTACTGGACCGGCAGGGGCGCCCAGTTCGGTGCTCGCCCGGCGGACCGCGCCGCGTAGGCGCCGGCCAGGTCCTGGGCCAGCGGCCCCATGGACCATCCGTCCGCCGCGATGTGATGGACGGTGACCAGCAGGGTGTGCCGGTCCTCACCGCTCCGGAACAGGACCGGCCGCAGGGGGACGTCGCGCGTGAGGTCGAAGGGCTCGGCCGCCGCCTCGCGCAGTGCCTCGCCCAGCTGTGTCCTCCCGACCGGCACGACGGGGAGTTCCGGCAGTGCGTCACCGGGCGCGAGCACATGCTGACGGGGGCCGCCGTCGCCGGGCTCGACCACCGTGCGCAGGATCTCGTGCCGGGTCAGAACATCACCCAGCGCACGCCGCAGGGCGTGCCGGTCCAGACTGCCGTCCAACCGGACCGCGAACGCCATGTGGTAGGCCGCCGCGTCGGGGTCCAGCTGGTGCAGGAACCACAGGCGCTCCTGGGCCGTGGACAGCGGTGGCCGTTCCGTGCGGGGCACCCGCCGCAGCGCGGGCCGCGCCGCGCCCGCTCCCTCCAGCCGCTCGGCCAGCGCGGCGGGGGTCGTGGCTTCGAACAGGGCCCGTACCGGGAGTTCGACGCCGAACGCGGAGCGGATCCGGCCGATCAGCCGGGTCGCCAGGAGCGAGTGTCCGCCCAGCTCGAAGAAGTCGTCGTCGGGGGCGACCCGTTCGTGCTCCAGGCTCTCCGCGAACAGGGCGCAGAGGATCTCCTCCGGGGCGGACCGCGGTGCCCGCTTCTCCCCATCGGCGCTCTCCGCGACGGTGGTCAGGGCAAGCGCCGCGAAGTCCACCTTCCCGTGCGGGGTCAGGGGGAGGGCGGCGACCGGCACGATCAGCGAAGGCACCATGTGGGCCGGCAGCCGCCGCGCGACGAAGGCCCGCAACTCCCGGGAGGACAGGTCCCGATGGCCGGCGGGCACGACCCAGGCGACCAGCTGCGCTGCCCCCGAGTCGGAGCCGGAGCCGGAGCGGACCGCGACCGCCGACTGCGCGATGTCGCTGTGGGCGTTCAGGGCGGACGCGACCTCGCCGGTCTCGACCCGGAAACCGCGGATCTTGATCTGCCCGTCGGCACGGCTCAGGTACTCAAGACGTCCTTCGACCCGGCGCGCGAGGTCACCGGTGCGGTACATCCGTGAGCCCGGCGCCCCGTACGGATCGGGCAGAAAGCGCTCCGCCGTCGCGCCGGAGCGGTTGTCGTAGCCCCGGGCGACACCCGGGCCCGACAGATACAGCTCTCCCGTCACCCCGGGGGCGACCGGCTCCAGCCGCCGGTCCAGGACCCGGGCCCGGGCGCCGGCCACCGGATCTCCGAGGTGGGGTCGCACGCCGGGCAGGACCCGGCCCATCACGCTGTCCACGGTGGTCTCCGTGGGGCCGTACAGGTTCCACACCGCCACGTCGGACAGGGCGGCCAGCTCCCGCCACAGCGGAGCCGGTACGGCCTCCCCGCCCAGTGCCAGCACGCGCGGCCGAGACCGGCCGGGTGCGAACAGGCCGCAGGAGCGCAGCTCCTCGACGAACGAGGGGGTGGTTTCCACGACATCGATCGCCCGGTCGTGGATCAGGGCGGTGAGGGCTTCGGGGTCCCGGCGCGTCAGATCGTCCACGAGGTGCAGTTCGTGGCCCGCGATCATCCACAGCAGTGGATCGAGGGAGGCGTCGAACGTCATCGCGGCCGTGTGCGCCACCCGCAGCGGGAGCCCGTTGTTCTCCGCCTCGGCGGGGCCCATCAGCCGGTCGCGGTGATGGGCCAGCAGCGCGGCCAGAGACCGGTGCTCGACCACGACGCCCTTGGGCAGCCCGGTGGATCCGGAGGTGTACAGCACGTACGCGGCGTCACGGCCGCGGGGCGGCACCGGCATGGTCACCGCGACGGTGTCCTCCTGCTCGGCGGCCTCGTCGAGAAGGAGGACGTCGGCCGCGTCCGGGAGAGCCGGCCGGGTGGCGGAGGTGGCCAGCACCAGGCGCGGGGCGGCGGTGTCGAGGATCAGCGAGGTCCGGGCCGCGGGCTGCGCCGGGTCGAGCGGGACGTACACCGCCCCGGCTCGCAGGATGCCCAGCACCGCCACGACGGCGAGGGCGGTGCGGGGCAGTGCCACCGCCACTCGGTCACCGGCCTCGACCCCCCGGCCCCTGAGCGAGCAGGCCAGGCGGTCCGAGAGCAGGCGCAGTTCACCGAAGGTGAGGCGCTCGTCGCCGGCCACGACCGCCGTGCGGTCCGGCTGGACGGCCGCGCGGGTCGCCAGGACGTCCAGCACCGTCCCGTCGCCGCCGGCCGCCCCCGGCGACGCGCCGAGCGGCTTCCGCGCGGTGCGCGGCAGTTCGTCCAGTGCCGCCGCGCGCTGCGACGAAGTCAGGAATCCGACGTCCGTCGTCGGACGGTCCGGCTCGGAGAGCAGGGCGCTCAGGAGGCGGGTGAAGTGCTCGGCGAACCGATCCGCCGTCGTACGGTCGAAGAGGTCCTCGTCGTACTCCAGCTCACCGGTGATCCCGTCCGGGCGGCCTTGGCCGTCGTGGTGCTCGGACAGGTCCCAGCTGAGATCGAACTTGGAGCCCGACCGCCCCACGGACCTCTCGTGGCCGACCGTGAGACCGTCGAGGTGCGGGCGGGGGGCGGGCGTGTTGTTGAGGCTCAGCATCACCTGGAACAGCGGATGGCGCGCGAGTGACCGTGGCGGCGCCAGCTCCTCGACCACCCGCTCGAAGGGGACGTCCTGGTGCGCGTAGGCGGCCACGTCGGTACGCGCCACCCGGTCCACGAGCGTACGGAACGCCGGGGAGCCGGAGGTGTCGGCCCGCAGGACCAGTGTGTTGACGAAGAAGCCGACCAGTTCGGTGAGCGCGTCGTCGGTACGGCCGGCCACCGGGGTGCCGACGGCGATGTCCTCGCCCGTGCCCAGGCGCGACATCAGGGCGGCCAGCGCCGCGTGCAGCACCATGAAGGAACTCGCGCCGTGGTCCCTGGCCAGTCTCGCCAGCGTCCGGTGGTCCTGCGCCCCGATCCGCACAGGGACGCTCCCGCCCCGTCCGGAGGAGCGGGCCGGGCGCGGTCGGTCCATCGGGAACGACGACTCCTCCGGCAGCCCGGCCAGCGAGTCCGCCCAGGAGGAGAGCTGGCGGCGCGCGAGACTGTCCGGCGCGTCGGGATCTCCGAGCAGGTCACGCTGCCACAGCGCGAAATCGGCGTACTGCACGGGCAGTTCGTCCCACCCGGGTGCCCGTCCCGAGCAGCGCGCGCCGTAGGCGGTGGACAGATCCCGTACGAGCGGCCCCATCGACCATCCGTCGGCGGCGATGTGGTGCAACGTCACGATCAGGACGTTCTCCTCGGCGCCCACGGGGAACAGCCGGGCGCGCAAAGGGATCTCGTGCTCCAGGTCGAAGCGTGTGCCGTCCGGCGCCGGCGGCTCACCGGCCGCCATGACCCGCAGAAGCGGATGCGGGAGCCGCGCGGGCGGCAGAATCCTCTGGCACGGACCCTCCGGGGTCTGGGCCACGATCGTGCGCAGCACTTCGTGCCGCTCCACGACGTCGTGGAGCGCCAGTTCGAGAGCGTCGCGGTCCAGGGCCCCGCGCAGGCGCAGCGCCACCGGCAGATGGTAGGAGGCACCCGCGTCGCCCAGCGTCTCCAGAAGCCACAGCCGCTGCTGCCCGAACGAGAGGGGAAGCCGTCGCGGGCGAGGGGCGAGGGCCGTCACCGAACGCCGGGCCCGGACGGCTTCGCCCAGCGTCGCGGCCAGGCCGGCCGGCGTGGGTGTGGTGAACAGGGTGCTGATCGGCACCTCCGCGTCGAACGTGTCGCGGATCCGGCCGATCAGCCGCATCGCCAGCAACGAGTGGCCGCCCAGCGCGAAGAAGTCGTCGTCCCGGCCGACCCGGTCCACCCCCAGACACGATGCGAAGACCGCACACATGCGGGCCTCCAGGGCGGTGCGCGGGGCACCGCCGTCGGACGCGACCGGCAGCGCCGGCGGCAGAGCCGCCACATCGAGCTTCCCGTTGGGGGTGAGCGGCAGGCGTTCCACCGTCGCCCAGGCCGTCGGCACCAACGGGCCGGGCAGCAGGGCCGCGACCGCGTCGCGCGTCTCCGCGTGAGCGGGCGCATCCGCTCCGGCCACCAGGAACGCGGCCAGCCGCTCGGGACCGTCCTGCGCGGTGGTCAGGGCGACAGCGGCGTCCACGACACCGGGGAGAGAGCGCAGCGCGGCCTCGATCTCCCCGGTCTCGACCCGTACACCGCGCACCTTGATCTGCCGGTCGCTGCGTCCGACGAACTCCAGTGAGCCGCCCTCGCCCCACCGGGCGAGGTCACCGGTGCGGTACATCCGGGCACCCGGAAGGCCGAAGGGGTCCGGCATGAAGCGTTCCGCCGTGAGCCCCGGACGGCCCGCGTATCCGCGTGCCACGCCCTCGCCCGACAGATACAGCTCGCCCACCGATCCTCTGGGCAGTGGGTGCAGGGACGGGTCGAGCACATAGGCCCCGGCCCCGGTGACGGGGCGCCCGATCACGGGGGACGCACCGGTGATCCGGGCGGTCACGGCGTTGACGGTGGTCTCGGTGGGTCCGTAGAAGTTGAACACCAGCAGGTCGGGATCGGCGGCCAGCTCCTCCCAGAGCCCGTCGTCGACAGCTTCCCCGCCCAGGGCGATGACACGCGGCCGGTGGCTCTCGGAGGTGAGCAGCCCCGCCACCAGCATCTGCCGCAGATAGGTGGGGGTCGTCTCGATCGCGTCGACGCGATGGTCGACGAGGTACCGAACCAGCGCCTGGGGGTCGCGGCGGACGTCGTCCGCGATGATGTGCAACTCGTGTCCGGCGACCATCCAGAGAACCGGATCCCAGGCCGCGTCGAAGGAGGTCGCGGCGGACAGCGCCACCCGCAGCCGTCGCCCCAGAGCTTCCTCGGCCAGGGTGTGGGCCTCCCGGCGGTGGTGCTCCAGGAGGTTGCTCAGGGAGCGGTGCTCGACGACCACGCCCTTGGGGCGGCCGGTGGACCCCGAGGTGTAGATGACGTACGCGGCATCCTGGGGTCCGGGTCCGGGCAGCTCCTCGACGGCACCGGACGGGAAGCCGGCCGGTGCCGTCGAGGGGTCGATGCGCGGGACCGTACCCCGAGGGTCGATGCGCGGGACCGTACCCCGAGGGTCGATCGTGCCCGCCGATGACGCGGTCGCCACCAGGACCACTGGCCGGGAGTCGTCGATCATGAAGGCGAGCCGGTCCGCCGGGTAGGACGGGTCGAGCGGCAGATACGCGGCCCCCGTCCGCATCACGGCGAGCATCGCCACCACCAGGTCCGTGGAGCGTGGCAGTCCCACCGCGACGCGGGTGCCGGGCCGGGCGCCCCGCGAGGCGAGCAGGGTCGTCAGGCGGCTCACCCGGTGGCCGAGTTCCTCGAAGGTGAGGGTCGTGCCGTCGCAGACAACGGCAGTGTGGTGGGGGGTGGTTCGCGCCTGCCGGGCGAACTGCTCGGTCAAGGGGGACGGTTCCGGGGCGTCACTTCCCGGCGGCTGAGCGGCGCCGAGGCCGAGCACTCGCCGTTGTTCGTCCTCGGCGACGGGGCTCAGCGCTCCGACCGTCCGCTCCGGGTCCTCCACGAACGCGTCGAGAACCCGGCACAGGCGTTCATGCGGCCCCACGAGGTCCTGCTGACCGTAGCGCGCGGCGTTGCCCAGCAGATCGACGTGCATACCACCGTCGCCGAAGGAGGCGTGCACGGCCACAGCCAGGTCCTCCACCGGGCCGATCGACAGGTTGTGCAGGGTCGCCGGGTGAGGGCCGAACCGCAGGGCGTCGTCGAAGGCGAGGATATTGACGGACGGTCCGGTCAGCGCCGTCGTCGTCCCGGTCAACCCCAGCTGGTGGCGGAGCACCTCGGCCGGCCGACGCTGGTGACGCAGTACGGAACGGGCTTCGGCGGAGGCCCGGCGCGCCAGATCGGCCACCCGGTCGGCGGGGGAGACGGCGAGTCGCATCGGCAGGATCGAGCTGAGCATGGCGGGCGTCGAACGTGCCGCGGGAGTGCGCCGACCGGTGACCGGCAGGCCCAGCACGACCTCGCCGAGGCCCTTCTCCCGGTGCAGGCACAGCGCCAGCGCCGCCATGACGAACGTCGGCCAGCCGGTTCCGGCCCGCTTGGCGGCGGCCTTCAGCCGTGCCGTCTCCGCCCGGCTGTAGACCCGTCGCACCGACTCCGTCCCGTACTTCCTCCTCGTACCTGAGGGTGCGGGGGCTTCGGGCGTCACGGCGCCGACGAGGTGCCCGGCCCAGAACCTCTCGTCCCGGGCGCCCTGTTCGGACGCGAGGTAAGCGTCCTCCTCCTCGATGAGCGCGGCGAGAGAACCCGCGGGACGCGGCTCGGGAAGGACATCCGGGGCGTGGACGAGAGCGGTGTAGACCTCGGCGATACGGGAGAGAGCCAGGGCCGCCGCGTAGCCGTCGAGCGCCAGGTGGTGCACCTGCTGGTGGAAGAGGTGGCGCGAGGGAGAGAGCCGGTAGAGGGTGACACGGACCAGCGGCCCGGCCGACAGGTCGGCCGGCTCGGCCAGACACACCCGCATCCGCCGCAGAGCCTCCGCGTGCGGGTCGACCTCGTCGGAGAGGTCCACCCGCGGCATGGATATGGACGCACCCTCCTGCACGCGCTGGAAGGGAACCCCGTCCCGCTCACCGAAGACGGTGCGCAGAGCCTCCATCTCGGACGCGGTGTGGCCGACCGCGCGGCGCAGCAGTTCCGGTTCCACAGGGCCCTGGATATCGGCGTACTCCGCGATGTTGTACGCCGGATCCGCCGGGTCGAGCCGCTGCGCGAACCAGACTCCCTGCTGAGCGGCGGTCAGGCGCAGGGTGGTCGTCGGGGTTCCGGTGTGCGGTACGTCGGTCACGCGAATTCACCTCGGTGGGGGAGACCTGCGGCATGGGCCGGGGCGCGCATGTGCGGCAGGGCGGAGCGGGACGGGTCGGGGCCGGTCGCGGGAACTGCCGGTCCCGGTCGAGCGCGTACACATCGCGATCGCGAAGCGTCCGCTTCTTCAGGCCGGTGCACGTTGACAGCCTCCGTTGCGCTGACGTCGCCCCAACGGGGCCTTCACACCAGTCGTTCGGAGTCACATCAGCCTCGGATTGCTCATGTGGCGCACGGCACATCAGTGGGCCGATCTTTTGCAGTTAGCTGGCGCGTATCAGCCAATCGGCAGGCGGCTTCACGCCAGACACCCATCCGTGGAGGGCTCCGTACCGAAGTGGTGATGTCCGGACGTTCGTTCGGACACTGCGTTTCCACGTCCCGGAATGCGAAAAGGAGAACATGATGAAGATGCCTGTTCCCGCTCTGCGGTGGCAGCTCGTCGGAGCCCTCGTCGGCACCGTGCTGCTGGCGTCCGCACCCACGGCCTCGGCCGCCGCCTCTTCGGAGGTCGCGCCCCGCCAGGCGCCTACCGCGCGCGAGGGCGGGACTTCTCCCGGCCCGTTCGCCCGCTACCGGGGAATACAGGGCGGAAATCTCTGCCTGCTGGCCCGGTGCACCGTCGGCGAATCCGGACCCGGCGGCCACACGGGTCCCAGCAACACCCAGGGATTCAACCTCTGCCTTCTCGCCCTGTGCACTGTGCGTCCGTGAACGCAGCTGGACCTGGAGCGTCGTTGCTCCAGGTCCAGAGGTGACCGGTGATTCCGAGGCCGGAAGGGTCCGCTTGCCGGCAACCTTGGTCGGCCTGCGCCGAGCCCCGAGTCCGTTGGAGGCGACTCGGGGCTCGGCGTGCAGGCCGCGGGAGTGGTCAGGCCTTGGGCATCAGAACGGTGTCGACGATGTGGACGGTGGCGTTGGCGGTGGGCACGTTGCCGCAGACGACCTTGGACGTGTCGTTGACGGTGTAGTTCTCGCCGGAGCCCTTGGTGGCGAGGGCGGACTTCTGGAGGGTGTCGTAGGTTCCGCTTTCCAGCTGCTCGGGGGAGAGCTTCTCGCCGACGACGTGGTAGGTGAGGATGTTGGTGAGCATCTCCTTGTCGGCCAGGACCTTGTCGAGGTCGGCCTTGGGGATCTTGGCGAAGGCATCGTTGGTCGGCGCGAACACGGTGATGTTCTGTGCGTTGTTCAGGGTGTCGACGAGGCCGGCCTTCTTGACCGCGGTGACCAGCGTGGACAGGTCCGGGTTGTTGGAGGCGGCGGTGGCGACCGGGTCCTGGGCCATGCCGTCGAAGGAGCCCGCGCCGTCCTGGGGGACGGACGCGCAGGCCGGCCCGAACGGGCCGTCCGCGGCGGCGGCGCCGTCAGCCGCCGGGCTCGACTTCTCGTCGGCGGGGGCGGAGCTGCTCGCCTTGTCGGCGGCCGTGTCGGAGGAACTGTCGTCCCCGCCACAGGCGGTCAGCGTGAGGGGCAGGACGGCGGCGGCGGTGACGGCGATGGCGGCGCGGCGGAAGCGGAAGGCGTTCACGGACGTTCTCCTGTGTGCTCGGTCGGTTGCGCTGGGTGTCGACAAGGGGCGTGGGTGAGGCATGGCTCGGGCGTGGTGAGGCATGGCTCGGGCGTGGCTCGGGCGTGGCGAGCGCTGACGTCAGGTCAGGCGTCGGGACACAGAGACGACGGTCAACGCAGTCGACCGTGCAGTGCGCCGAAGGTGGTGCTCGCGCCGCGCCGGTGCCGCCTTGATCGTCATGTCTGCTATTCGGGGCTGCCGCGACAGCGGATTGGTCCGAGGGCGAGAAAGTCCGAGCCCGGGACATCCATTGAGCCGTCCGGGTGCAGTGCGCGGGACGACCAATCCGGCGCGCGGGCGGTGGCGAATGCCCCATGTGAGCGGCTGTTCGGAGGAAGCACCGCACACGTCGAGGCATCCATCGGGGATGGACGCCTCATCCGTTCCCCACGGTGGAAGGCCCGTGGAGGACAGCTGTCGCGGGGCGCTACTCTCCTGGGCGCCCCGCGACGGACCTCACCGCGAGCAGATGGCCGGGGCGGCGGGGAGAGATCAACCGGAGAGGCTCGCGTCGTCGAGCGTGGCGTAGACGACGAGGTTGTCCCGGTACTCCCGGCGGCTGCGGTCGTAGGTGCCCGAGCAGGTGATCAGGTGCAGGGCGGGTGGTCCGCCGGTCGTGTAGACCTCGCTGTCGGGGAAGGCGTCCTTCCCGTACTGGCGAAGCGCCCGGACGGTGAAGGCGATGGTGGACCGGTCCTCCTGGACCATGGTCACCTCGTCGCCCGGGTCGAGCGTGGAGAGTCCGTGAAAGGCCCCTGGGCCGGTGGCCGAGTCGACGTGGCCGACGACGATCGTCGCGCCGGGGCCACCGGGGCGGGGGCCGTCGCTCCACCACCCCACGTCTCCCGGTTCGCCGGGAACGCCGAGACGGCCGTCCTGCTGGACGCGCAGGCTGATCAGGGGCTGGTCGAGCGAGATGGCGGGTATGCGTATGTGGGTCGGCGCCGCGGGCGTCCGGCTCTCGGAGGACGCCGGTCGACCGGAACCGGAGTGAACCGGCAGGCTGCCTCGGTCCATGCGTGTCGGCGTCCCCCCGGGGCCCGTTCCCAGCGCTGAGACACCGACCCAGGCCAGGGCCGTCCCGACGGCGACGGCGGCGAACCCCGCGGCATGACGCCGACCGGGTATGCGTCGTGGCCGGCGGCCGGCGGCCGTGCCGTGGCCCGGTCGTCCGGCCCGCCACCGGCGGGCCGGACGACCGGGGAGGAACGGGCTGCTCATGCCTGGTCGGCGCCGCGTCGTCGGCGCAGTGCCAGCACCCCGGCCACGGCCAGGAGCGCCCCGCCGCCCAGGGCGGCGGCGGGCGCGACGGGGAATCCGTCGCCCGAGGCGAGGCCGCCGAGGCCGGCGCCGACGCCACCGTCGGGGTGGAGCGAGTCGGCCTGGTTGACGGCCGCGGTGTTGGGGAGCGCGACGTAGGGGAAGCTGTCGCCCGGCTCGCGGTAGGGGGTGTCGACGGCGTCGCCGGCTGCCAGGGCGGGCACGATCTTCCCGGTCTGCGCGGCGCCTTCGAGTGCCTGGATCTCGATGTCGACGACGTCGTCGTTGAGCCGGCGGCCGTTGGGGAAGCCCGCCAGGTCCTTGCCGAGGACGCTGAGGCGGTTGGGCTTGGCGGCCGGCGGGACGGACATGTTCAGGCGCAGCGTTTCCGCGGGGACGACCGCGGACTTGTCGACGTCCTGGTTGAGACGCTGCGAGTTGAGGTCCGCCTTGATGGGGCCGCACTCCTTGCAGATCCCGGTGAGGAAGATCTCGACGAGGTCGTTGCGCGGCGTGGCGGGGGCGGGGACCTTGTAGATGCCCTCGATGAGCTTGGGGACCATGGGGTCCTTGACCTTGTCGACGACCGGCGTGACCGTGGCGTCCTTCTCCGGGCTGAGCGCGTTGAAGGCGTCCTTGAACTTCAGCGGCACGACGACCTCGTTGACGAGCGGGTTGCCCAGACGGGACACCTGCCGCCACTCGTCGGTGTTTCCGTCCTTGGCCCGCGCACCCCGGGCCCCGGTCGCCTTCGCGTCCTCGCTGTCCTTGCCGTCGGCGCCCGTGACGTCGGCTCCTCTACGGTCCGTGGTGGACCACACGCCGATGACGGGGTTGCGCTTGGCGTCGCCCTTGAGCGCCAGCGTCGACTTGGGCACCTGGATGGCGAGGGTGTTGATGTTGTAGCCCGCCAGCGTGTTCTGGCCGGTCTCCGAGAGGTCGCCCCCGTACAGGAGGTCGAAGATCCGCAGGTCCAGGAAGAACGGGTCGGACGCCTGGCCGGCGAAGGTCGTCCCGCCGCCCGGCAGCGGAACCACGGCCTCCTTGCGCAGGGAGGCGTAGTCGGGCATCGAGGCCTTGCCGACGTTCGAGGGCGCTACCGGGGAGTCCTTGAGGAGCGTCTTGGTGGTCCCGCTGCTGTCGGTGACCTTCAGGCTGTAGGTCTGGCGGAAGTTCAGGGTCTCGTCGTTCACCGACTTCACGACACCGGTGTTGTAGAGGAACTGGTCGGCGTCGTCGCGGACGTGGTCGGTGAACTCCCACGTGTACGTCGTGTCCGGCTTGCCGTCGCCGTCCGCGTCGATCTTGATGTTGTGGCGGGCGTCCTCGGCGAACGGGTAGAAGTTCGGTCCGCCGTTGGGCTCCTGGAACGGGAGCCAGTTCGCCACCAGGGTGACGGTGTCGGGCTTGTCCGGGCTGGTGAAGGCGTAGACGTCGGTGTTGTCCGCCCTCGGGTCCCCGGCGATCAGCGGCGCCTCGCGGTGACTGGAGGCCGAGCTGGAGGCGGGAGCGAGGCCGGTGGCCGCCGCCGCGGTCAGCAGGGCCAGTGCGCCGGTGGCGGCGAGGGTGCGTTCGGCCCGACGGGACGCGGGGCGGCGTCGGAGCATGCGGGGAGCGTGCATGGGGGTCCGTTTCCGGTGAGAGCCGCTTGCCCTCCGGTAAGTCCAGGTGGGGCGGCTGGGAGCTGAAGCTTCCGAGCGCCGTATGGGCCCGCGTGAGCTCGTCCTGAGCAACGAGGAGAGCGCCGCCGAAGTCCCATGATGTGACGCTGGGCTGCCCTCAGGTCACCATGCGTGTGTTGCGCCCGCAACGACGGCTGAGCTGAACGGGCGCGCCCCGGTCAGGGCCCGGCCCGGCCGGATGGAATCGCTGCGGCGGAGGCTCAGGCGTGCGCCATCTCTCCCGCGGTTGCCAGGGGCAGGGAGCGCAAGGCGTGCACCAGGTCGGGCCAGGCGGAGATGTGGGCGGCGATGACAGGATCGCCGGCTACGAGAAAGGCGAGATGACGAACGGCGTGCGCTACGACGTGGCCGACTTCCAGGTCCGGTGGGGACGGATGGCCCGGCCTCGGGGAGCGGGCGATCCGGTGCGGGTCCGGGAGCGGGGTGCCGGGCCGGTCCGGAGCGGGGTCCGGGTGGACGAGGTAGGTCAGCGTGACGCCGCCCTCGGGAGTGGCGCGCCAGCTGGTGGAGTGCACCATATGCGTCTCGTCGTGTTCGCCGAGGAGCGCGAGACCCCTTGCGGCACGGTCCGGGCTCACTCCCCTGCCGAGCGCCGTGATCAGCCGGCGATAGGCGAAGCCCTCGCTCGGGTCGTGCCGCAGCAGCACCACTTCGACGGCGACGGGCGGCGCATCAGGCGCTTCGTGGGGGGGCGAGCGGCATCGTGCACGGCTCCAACATCGGCGGGATGGTCCGGAGGGCAGGGACCCTCTGCCGATCTTATTGCAAAGACTATGTAAGTGCGCAAATCGTCCTAAAAGGGCTCGATGGTGGTCTCTATGCCTGCGGACGTGAGCCGGTCTGCTGGTCGTCGGTCTCTTCCTCCCACCGCCATTCGCTGCCCTCCGCGGTGTCGTGCAGCCGGACGTCGCCGTCCGCCACGGCTTCGCGCACGTCGTCCGCCAGGTCGTAGGCGCCGTCCGCACGCAGCCTCCTGCGTAGGTCGAGAAGGGGAACCAGGATCCGCCCGAGGGTGCGCTCCGGCTCACTCAGACCGCGTCCGGCGGCCCGGGCGAGACGGCGGATCAGGCCGTGCAGGACCGTGCGGGCCCACTCTCCGCCCTGGTCCTCCTCCATGTCGGCGCTCCACGCGGCGATCACCGACTCGAGCTCCACCGCCACCTCGGCCATGGCCCCGGCGTCCCGCGCCCCCTGCGCCGAGTCGAACCGCGACTCCGCTGCCGCGACGGCCTCCCGCAGTGTCGCCGCACCCCCGGCGCCGGCCGTGGTGGCGCGGCGCCGACACCGCCATCGCTATCGGTATCGGTATCGGTATCGGCAGGACGGCGAGGCAAGGGGACCACCGCGGGTTCCGTTCCTGTCACCAGGTCGCGCAGTTGCTCCGGGGGCAGCGTGGTGCCGCCGGGCACCAGGAGGCCGGCTCCCCGCCGCCGGATCGTCATGACACCTCGGCCCCACACACGTACCAGCGACGTACTGAGATCGAGGATGACAGCCGTGTGCTCATCGATCCCGAGGACGGCGCTCTCTTCGGGGAGTTCCTGCTCCAGGGCGGCGAGGCGGGGTTCGCCCAGGTAGCAGAAGCGGGTGTCGTGCGTGCCTCCCTCGGCGTTGTCGTAGTGCGGGATCACCGCGACCGGCAGGCCGAGCGCCCCGAGCAGATCCAGCCCGGTGAGCCATGCGGGAGGATGTCCGGCCTTGTACACCTCGTAGACGGGCAGCGCCGCGAACCCCACGGTGCACGCCGCCGCGGAGGCCATCACCGTCACGCCGTACCCGCGTGCCACCCGCTCGCGCAGGATCTCGCCCAGACGCAGGGTGTGCCAGCGGTTCAGTGCGTACGACGGGCTGCCGGGCCCCGAGAACACCCAGTCCGCCCTGCGCACCAGGTCGCGTACCTTGTCCGCATCGTCGGCGCCCGGCGCACCGATCGAAGGGGCGTCTGCGCTCGTGTCCGGAGCGACCACTGTCGCGAGGCCCACGGAGCGTCGGAAGTATTCGCGGGCACGGATGGAGATGTCGTCGCGGTTGACCTGAAATCCGTACGGTGTCTCCAGGATCACCGCATCGGCGTCTTTGCCCAAGTGGCCGACGAGTTCCCTGTGCAGGGTGACCATGGTCGGGCTGGTCTCGCCGGAGCCCATCAGTACCAGAAGTCCGTTCCCAGCGTTCACGCTCACCCCGCCGCCTCCGCTCGGGGTGAGCGGACCTCCTATGCGTACCCGGGGCGCATCCGCCGCATGCCGCCGCCCGGTTCGCGGACGGTCGGCTGTCGCCGCATACGAGGAGGGAGCCTCATGGACGCGCTGCGGATGCGTCGCGCGGGCTCCTCGCGGTGGTGGAAGAGGGGCTGCCTCCTCGGTATGTGGCTTCTCCCGCGAGACGGTCGGCGGCGGCTAGCCGTTCCCGGTTGCCGCCCGCAGGGTCAGGCCGAGGCCGACGGCGACGACGAGGAGCGAGGTGATGACGGGTCCGGTCCGGACCAGCTTCCGGAGCAGGGGGTTCTGGCGGAGGGTCCGGGCGCGGTCATGGCTCTCGATGCGCTCGCGCAGGCGTACGAGGAGGAGTCCGGCGAGGGTGAGGGTGGCGGCCATTCCGAGCCCGTAGCCGATGACGAGGAGGACGCCGAAGGCGGTGCGTCCCAGGGCGACGGCGCCGAGGAGCACGACGAGGGCGGAGGGGCTGGGGACCAGCCCGCCGGCGATACCCATGCCGATGAGGCCGGGGCGGCTCGTGCGACGAACTTTTCGGGGAGCCGTCGATGTGTCGGCCGAGTGGTGTTCGTGGTCCGGCGGGGCGAGTGTCGCGACCGCGGAAGTCGCATGAGGTTCCCCGGTCGACGCGCTGTCACGTTCGAGGGCCGGGGCGACGGGCCCGTGGTGATGAGAGCTGTCGGCCCCATCGTCGTGAGCGTGGCCATGGCCGTGGCTGTGACCGTGCTCGTGGTCGGTGTGGCCGTGGCCATGGCCGTGCTCGTGGTCGGTGTGGCTGTGACCGTGACCGTGCTCGTGGTCGGCATGGCTGTGGCTGTGGCTGTGGCCCGGGCCGTGATGATGGTGGTTGTGCTGCGGCCTGCCCCGGAGGGCTCCCGTGAGGAGCCAGAGACCGATGCCGGTGACGAGGAGTCCGCTGGCGGCTCCGAGCCACATCAGGACGGCCTCTCCGGCCAGGTGGGTGGAGACGGGCAGGGCGAGTCCGAGGACGAGCACGCCGGCCGTGTGCGTCAGCGTGACGGTGGCCCCTACGGTGAGAGCGTCCCGCCTGGTGCCGCGGCGGCCCGCGAGGTAGGCGGCCATGATGGTCTTGCCGTGGCCGGGCATCGCCGCGTGGGACGCCCCGAGGACCAGCGCCAGGAACAGAGCCAGGAGCCCCACCGGCAAGGTGATCTCGCGGGCGCCGACGAGCGAGTCGAAGGCCCCGGTGACCTTGGCGAGCACCCCGCTGATCACATCCGCGCCGGGGAGGTCCGCCACCACGGCCGGGACGACGCCCGTGCCCTGCCCGGGTTCGCTGCGCAGCGATGCCGTGCGCTGGTCGAGCGGGGAGGCGAGGGGGTCCTGCGGGTACTGGCGCAGTTCGCGGGTGGCGGAGGCCGCTGGTACGTCGGTGCGGGTGATCCTGACGCCCTGGCCGCTGGCGGTCATCTCGTGCCAGCCGATGCGGGTGGTGTCGTAGTCCGTCTCGGCTCGGATGCCGGTGGGCTCGGTGAGAGCGGCCCGAGTGGTCAGCTCGCAGGTGAGGCGGCTGGTCTTCAGACCCGCTTCCCCGTTCTCGTACACCAGGGCGGCCGAGGACTGCTTCCAGTCCGCCCGGATACCGTCCAGGCTCAGGTGGAGCTGTCTCCTCAGACCGGAACACGCTTCCTCGGCGTAGGCGCGCGACTCACCGTCGCTGACGGCGTCGTCGTGGTCGGAGTCGACGACGGGACGCTCCTGGAGCGCCGCGATCTCCGCGCGGTCGACGACGATCAGGGCGTCGATCCGGTCGGGTCGAAGGACGAGCCCCGTGTGGTAGTTGACGCTGAAGTTGCCCAAGGGGTGGGCAGCAGCCGCGGGGGCCGCCGCCACGCTCGCGACGGCGGCGAGGATGGCGGCGGTCAGCGTGGTGACGGCTTGGCGCAGGGTGTGGTTCATGGCGTGGTGTCGATTCGCTGGAGCAGGTCACGGGCGGCGGTGGCGTGCAGGGGGTGGAAGGCAGGCTCACGGAGTGCTTCGGTCAGGTCCCGGCGGGCGGCTTCGGTATGGCCCAGTGCGTGATGGACGACGGCGCGGTGGTAGTGGAAGAGCGCGCTGCGCATCCCCGTGGCCAGGGCCTTGCCGGCTTGGACGAGTGCTTCGGTGTCCCGGCCGGCCAGGTGCAAGGACCAGGCGTACGCGTCGTGGACGGCGACGAAGGGCCGGGTGCGCAGCGTCTGTTCGGCCATGGTGACGGCGCGTCGTGGATCGCCGTGATCCGCTTCGAAGAGGATGGCGTCCGTGTCGGCCGGGTCGCCCGCGGCTTGTCGGATGCGGTCCTGTGCGCGCAGGAGGGTGTACTGCGATTCGGCCTGTTCGCGGTGGCCCAGGGACTGTTCGAGTTCGCCCAGGCCCAGCAGGTAATGCGGCAGGGGCGCGACGGCGACGGCCGCCCGGTAGTCGGCGAGGGCTTTGGCGGTGTCGCCCAGGGCCAGGTGAGCGCGCGCCCGGGTCTCCAGGAGCGCCGAATCGCCCGGGGCGGCCCTGAGCCCGGTCCGCGTCCGGGGCAGGGCGGCTCGTGGGTCGGCGTCCTGGAGGTCCAGGGTGGCCAGGACGTTGTGGGCGAACGAGGTGTCGGCCCGGCTCGCCGCTGCCGCCAGGGACCGGCGCATGAGGGCGCGGGCCCGGTCGGTCTGCCCCTTCAGCTCGAAGGCGTAGGAGGCGCGGGCCAGGGAAGCGGCGTCCGGGCGCAGGTCCGTCATCTTCTGGACGGCCTCGTCGGCTTCGTCGTAGCGGCCCAGCTGGGTGTACGCGTCGGCCAGGACTCCGTAGGCGGAGGAGCTGTACGGGCCACTGGCGGTGGCCTTGCGTGCCCAGCGCAACGCGGCGGGGAAGTCGTGGCGCGCCGCGGCCAGGGCGCCCATGCCGGTCTCGGCGTCCGTGTTGTCTTCGGCCTGCACCGTGAACGAGGTACGCAGCGCCTTCTCGGCCCGGTCGTAGGTGGCCGGGTCGGCGGTGGCACGGGCCTGCTGGACGTAAGCCATTCCCAGGGCGGCCCAGCCCCCCGGATCCTTCGGCAGGCGGGTGACCCGGGCCTGGAGCGCCTCGATCGACCCACGGGGTGGAGAAGCCCCGGGCCGGCCTTGGCCCGACGTACGGGAAGCAGTGGTCTGATCGAGCGCCGGCATGACCGCTCCGGCGGCGAACATCGCCGCGCCCAGGGCCAGGGTGACCACGATGTTCCGCAGCCGCCTGCCGCCGTGCGAGGCGGGTGGCGGCCGGCGCGGGGGTTCGGTGTGGTCCGGGTGCACGAGTTCCCTCCCGAAGGTTCGATACCGCTGGAGCCGCGGTGCCCGGGCCGGGCGGCGTTCTTCGGCCCGGCCCGGGCACCGTGTCAGATGTCCGTCGCCCGCCGGGTCAGCTGTCCTTGCCCCGACGGCGGAGGCGGAAGCCGCCGACGCCGAGAAGGAGCGCGCCGGCTCCGGCGAGCGCCGCGGCCTGGGTGGTCTTCGTGACGGGGGTCGCCGCGGTGTTCTCCATCGAGGACTGCTCGGCGGTGCGGCCTGCGGCGCCGGGGCCGCGGTTGACGTTCTTGGTGTGCGGCAGCGCGACGTAGGGGAACGAGGCGCCGAACGGGACCTCGTTGGCGTTCACCTTGTCGCCCTCCGCGAGTTCGGGGACGAGAACGCCGGTCTGGGCGGCGCCCTCGACGGCCTGGAGCGAGATATCGATGACGTCGTCGGCGAGGCGGCGCCCGTTCGGGAAGCCGGCCAGGTCGCCCGCGAGGACACCGAGGCGCTGAGGCTTGGCGGTGGGCGGCACCGTCATGTTCAGGCGCAGCTCCTCCGCCGGGACGATCTTCCTGAGCGGCGCGTCCTTGTTGAGGCGGTGAGCGTTGAGGTCGGCCTTGATCGGACCGCAGACCTTGCAGATGCCGGTCAGGTAGATCTCGGCGAGGTCGTTGCGGGGCGTCGCGGGCGCGGGGATGCCGTAGACCTGCTGGATGAGCTTGGGCAGGATCGGGTCGTACACCTTGTCGACGACGGGCTGGACGGTGCGGTCCTGGCTGGGGTTGAGGGTGTTGAAGGCGTCCTTGAACTTGATCGGGACGACGACCTCGTTGACCAGCGGGTTCCCGAGGCGGGAGACCTGCTTCCACTGCTTCGCGCCGCCCTTGCCCTTCTTGTCGCGGGAGTCGGCGACGGTGACGCCCGCGCGGTCGGTGGTCGACCACACGCCGATCACCGGGTTGCGGGAGGAGTTGCCCTTGAGGGCGAGCTGCTTCTTGGGGACCTGGATGGCGATGGTGTTGACGTTGTAGCCGGCCAGGGTGTCCTGCCCCCGCTCGCTCAGGTCGCCGCCGTAGAGGAGGTCGAAGACGCGCAGGTCGGCGAAGAACGGGTCCTCGGCCTGCCCCGTGTACGTCTTGCCGCCGCCCGGCAGACCGAAGGTCGCCTGCTTGCGCAGGGCCGTGTAGTCGGGCATCGACGCCTTGCCCGTGCGGGACGGGGCCGCGGGCACGCCCGACAGGAGCGTCCGGCTCTTTCCTCCGGTCGTGACGACCAGGTCGTAGACCTGGCGGAAGTTCAGGTCCGGGTCGCTCAGCGAGGTGACCTGGCCGGTGTTGTAGAGGAACTGGTTCGCGTCATCGCGGTAGCTGCCGCGGAAGCGCCAGCTGTAGGTGACGTCGGCGACACCGTCACCGCTGTTGTCGATCTTGATGTTGTAGCGCAAGTCGTCGCCGAACGCGTAGAAGTTCGGGCCGCCGTTGGGCTCCTCCATCGGGATCCAGTTCGCCACCATCGTGACGGTGTCGGCCTTGTCGGGGCTGGTGAACGCGTACACGTCGGTGTTGTCCGCCCGCGGGTCACCTGCGATCAGGGGCGCCTCACGGTGGCTGGAGGCCGCGCTGAGACCCGGGGCGAGGGCCATCGCCCCCAGTCCTGCGGCCAGGGTGGTGGCACCGAGCACGAGCAGGGACTGGTCCAGGACCCTCCGCGAACGGGGCCTGTCCTGTGAAACCTTCACGGCGTACCTTCTGTCTGCTGAACCCCTGCCGGGCATGCGTCGAGGCATGCGAAAGCGAGGGGTGGGCTGATGGGGATGGCGTTCGGTACCGCGGCGGGAGATTGCGAACCGAGCGGTCAGGCAGGAAGGGACGATCGACGGGGCGGCTCGAAACGCGGGCCCGTCTGCACCCAAAGACTGCGCAGCCGTAGACAAGCACGCCAAAACCCCGGCCCGTGCACACTCCGACCGGATTCCCAGGCCGGGCACGCGGTCCACGGAGGGTGAACAGGCCGGTGGGAGCGGTGATTCAGCCCAGCGGCATCCCAGGAAAATCAGCGACGACACAGTCGCCGACCACTGGGCCGAAAGGGACACACCCGCCTTATTGCAAGCCTCTCGCAATAAGGCCGACGGGGGAATTCACTCGTCCGGCGCACCGTGCTCATCAGGAAAGCGCCCGCCGCAGAGATTTCCGGGCACGATGGGTTCGCTTGCTACTGGCCGTGGCCGCCGGGCAGATCGGTCGTTCACCGGTTCTCCTCCCGGGAGGCACAAGAGCGCTTCGCAGAAGTTCTGTCGCAGCCGCTCATGGCCCCGTCCATGATCGCGGAGTCGACCACCACGGCTGCGAGGGCCGGCCTGATGCCGGCATCGGCGTCAGTGACCGCCTGGACCGCGTGGCCGAGGAGATCGGCCCACCGGGTCACCTGCAC
This sequence comes from Streptomyces sp. NPDC026589, assembly GCF_040638385.1. NCBI lineage: Bacteria > Bacillati > Actinomycetota > Actinomycetes > Kitasatosporales > Streptomycetaceae > Streptomyces > Streptomyces sp. NPDC026589. Next base: position 156,709 of record NZ_JBEZYG010000017.1, on the reverse strand, counting down.
GCGCACGCTCGCAGAAGCGCATGATGCCTCAACCGAACCCCAAACTGATCACCATGTCATTCCTTCGGGTGGCGTAATCCCCGAGGGCACCGGGGCACGCCCCGGTAGCTGGCACGATGAGTCACGGCAAAGGATTTGATCACGCAGGTGCTCAGCCCTGCTCGATCGCACGCGTTACTACGCCGCCCCCCAGTGGTCCGCGGACGTCTTCTCTTCGTCGTGAGTAAGTAAGTGATGGGTACTCAGCGGCCGTGATCAGGGGTTCCCGGCCCCTTGCAGGAGGTTCCTCGTTGTCTCATCGTCAGTCAGCCGCTCGGCACGGTGGTGGGCCTGTGCTGCACCCCGACGGGGCGACGGATTCGCCGGTCGAGGTCCTGCCGGTCACGGCGGCACAGCGTGAGATCTGGCTCGCGGAGCAGCGCTCCCCGGACACCCGTCAGGCACTGCGTCTGGGGGAGTACCTGGAGATCTGCGGACCGGTCGATCCGGCGACTTTCGAGGCGGCACTGCGCCAAGTGGTGGCTGAGGCGGACGCGTTGCGGGTACGCCTGGTGCCCGGTGAGGACGGTCCTGTTCAGCTCCTGGAGCGTGAGCTGCCCTGGACCCTCTCGTTCGTCGACGTCAGCGACGAACCCGACCCGGGGGCCGCCGCACGCGCATGGGTCTCAGCCGACATGGCCAGCCCCATGGACCTCGCCTCCGGCCCGTTGTTCAGCTACGCCCTTCTGCAACTGGCGCCGGACCGGTTCTGGTGGTACCACACCTACCACCACGGGGCCGTGGACGCTTTCGGCTACGCCCTCGTGGCACGGCGGGTCGCCGACGTCTATACGGCGCTGACGGAGGGACGGCAGACCGGCCCCAGTCCCTTCGGCCCGTTGTCGGCACTGGTCCGGGCCGACCAGGACTACCGCGTGTCCGAGGAGCATGCGGCCGACCGTGCCCACTGGGCGCGGCAACTGTCCGGATGGACGAGGACCGCCGCGCCTACGCCCGGCCCCAGGCGCACGGCAGCCGTTCCCGGCCCGGTGAGGCAGGGGCGGTCCTCGGGAAGCCCGGCCCCCGCGCCCATCCCGAGAACGGAGTTGCGTCCGCTCCTGCGTCCGCAGGCGCTGAAGGCAGCGGCTTCGCGCGCCGAGGTCTCCCGTTTCCGTTTCGTGTTCGCCGCCATGGCGCTGTACACGCATCATCTGACGGGCGGGCGGGACGTGGTGGTCGGGCTGACCGTGGCCGGCCGGATGGACGAGGTATCCCGCACGACGCCCGGCATGCTTGCCAACAGTGTTCCCGTACGCCTGACGATCCGGCCCGACATGCCGCTGAGGGACCTGCTGGCCCAGGTCGACGACCGGATGCGCGAAGCGGTGGAACACCAGCGTTACCGAGGCGAGGACCTGTACCGCGACCTCGGACTGTCACGGGACTCCGGCGCGATGATCTCGCCGACGGTCAACCTCATCGGGTTCGACTACAACATCGCCTTCGCCGGCCACCGGTGCATCGCGCACAACCTCTCCTTCCCCCTGGGCAGCGATCTGATGATCATGGTGTGGGACCGCCGGGACGGCACCGGCCCGCACATGAGACTGCACGCGGCGCCCGGAGCGTACGGCGAATCCGACCTCGTGGATTCCCAGCGGCGTCTCCTGCACTTCCTGGCGAACCTGGCGGACTTTGACCCCGGTCTCCCGGTCGGTCTGCTCGACGTGCTGTCGGACGACGAGCGAAAGAGCCTGCTGGACCAGGGGGACGCCTCCGCGGCAGGCGTTCCCGCCGTTCCCCTGCCGACGATGTTCGAGGACCAAGTGCGGCGCACGCCGGATGCCGACGCGGTGGTGGCCGGCGACACGACGCTGTCGTACGGGGAGTTGAACGCGCGCGCGAACCGGCTCGCGCACGCCCTGACCGCTCGGGGCATCGGGGCCGAGGACGTCGTCGCCCTCGCTCTGCCGCGTTCGATCGACCTCGTGGTGGCTGTGCTCGCCGTGCTCAAGGCCGGGGCCGCCTACTTGCCCGTGGATCCGGCGTATCCGGCGGCGCGGAGGGAGTACATGCTCGCCGACGCCCGCCCGGCCCTGGTGATCGACGGTCCGCGGGCCGTGGCCGAGCTGTCGGAGGGGCGGCCGGTCACCGACCCGGGAATCGCCGTGGACCCGCGGCACCCGGCGTACGTGATCTATACCTCGGGTTCGACCGGGCGGCCCAAGGGGGTGGTGGTGACCCACACGGGCATCTCCTCCTTGGTGATGTGCCAGACGAAGTGCCTGGAGATCACCTCCGACAGCAGGGTGCTGCAGTTCGCCTCGCCCAGCTTCGACGCCTCGACGTGGGATCTGTGCGCCGCCCTGTTGACCGGGGCCGCGCTGGTTCTCGCCCCTGTGGTCGACCCCGTGTCGGCACTCACCGACCCCGGTACGCGCCTCACACATGCGGTCGTGCCGCCGTCGGCACTGGCCGTGGTGTCGGAGAAGGACGTGCGTGTTCCGACGTTGCTGGTGGCTGGAGAGTCATGCCCGCCGGGGCTGGTGGCGCGGTGGGCGCCGCATCGGCGCATGCTGAACGCCTACGGGCCGACGGAAACCACCATCATGGCCTCCCTGAGCAAGCCGCTGGTGCCGTCGGACTCGGCACCGCCGATCGGTCAGTCCGTCCCCGGCAGCCGCGTCTACGTCCTGAACAACATGCTGCACCCGGTGCCGTCGGGGACCGCCGGGGAGCTGTATGTCGCCGGCGCCTCTCTGGCGCGCGGCTATCTGCGCCGCCCGGCCCTGACGGCCGAGCGGTTCGTGGCCGACCCGTACGGTCCTCCGGGAACACGGATGTACCGGACGGGCGACGTGGTGCGGTGGTCGGCGGACGGCGAGTTGGAGTACCTCGGACGCACCGACCACCAGGTCAAGGTCCGCGGGTTCCGCATCGAGCTCGGAGAGGTGGAGGGCGCGCTGACCGCGTGCCCCGGTGTGGAGCAGGCCGCGGTGCTCGCCCGCGAGGACCGGCAACGGGGTGAAGTCCGGCTCGTCGCCTATGTCGTGGCCGGTGAGGACGGGACACAGCCGCGGCTGCTGCGCGAGCGACTGCGCGAGCGACTGCCCGGTCACATGGTCCCCTCGGCGTTCGTGCTGCTCGATGAGCTGCCGCTGACCTCGAACGGAAAACTGGACCGAGACGCCCTGCCGGAGCCCGGCGACGAGCCCGGCACGTCCGTCGTACGGCCACCGCGCACCCCTCGTGAACAGCTGCTGTGCGAGCTGTTCGCCGAGGTGCTCGGTCTGCGGCAGGTCGGCATGGACGCGGACTTCTTCGAAGCGGGCGGGCACTCGCTGCTGGCGATCCGCCTGGCCTCCAGGATCCGTGCCGTGCTCGGCGTCGACCTGAGCCTGAGCGTGTTGTTCGAAGCGCCCACGGTGGCCCGCTTGGTGGCTCGGCTGGACCGTGCGGACCGGCAGGAACGCCCGGCCCTGACCGCCCGGGAACGACCGGACCCCGCCCCGCTGTCCTTCGCCCAGCAGCGGCTGTGGTTCCTGCACCGGGCGCTGGGTCCGAGTGCCACCTACAACATCTCCGTGGTGCACCGTCTGACCGGCGAGCTCGACCGGGGGGCGCTGGAGGAGGCGCTGAGCGATGTGGTGGGCCGGCACGAGAGCCTGCGCACGGTCTTCCCGAACGCCGGAGGCGAGCCCTTCCAACGGGTCGTCGACGCGTCCGCGGCGCGTCCGCTGCTGCCCGTCACCGAGGTGGAGGACGAGGAGTCGCTGCAGTCGCGGCTGCGGGAAGCCGCCCGTTACCTGTTCGACCTGTCGGTCGAGTCACCGCTGCGCGCGGACCTGTTCGCACGGGGCCCCGCCGACCACGTACTGGCCGTCGTGATCCACCACATCGCCGCCGACGGCTGGTCCATGGCGCCGCTGACCCGCGACCTGGCGACCGCCTACGCCGCCCGGTGCCAGGGCCGGGAGCCGGCCTGGGAGCCACTGCCCGTGCGGTACACCGACTACACCTTGTGGCAACGTCGCCTGCAAGGTGACCCCGACGACCCCGACGGGCTTCTGAACCGCCAGCTCGCCCACTGGTCATCGGTGTTGGCGGGTCTGCCCGTCGAACTCGAACTTCCCTACGACCGGCATCGCCCTGCCGTAGCGTCATACAGCGGGGCCCGTGTCCCCCTGCGCATCGACGCGGAACTGCACACGGCGCTGACAGAGCTGGCGCGCCGGTCCGGAGCGAGCCTCTTCATGGTGCTCCACGCGGGTTTGGCGACCCTCCTGACCAAGCTGGGGGCGGGAACCGACATTCCTGTCGGCAGTGCGATCGCCGGCCGCACCGACCAGGCCCTGGACGAGCTGGTGGGATTCTTCGTCAACACACTGGTGCTGCGTACCGACACCTCCGGCGACCCCGCCTTCACCGAGCTGCTGGCACGCGTGCGCCGTACCGCGCTGGCGGCCTACGCGCACCAGGAAGTGCCCTTCGAGCGGCTCGTGGAGACGCTGAACCCGACGCGGTCACCTGCCCGCCACCCGCTGTTCCAGATCGCGCTCTCCCTCGACGCCGACGAAGCCACGTCATTCGCTCTTCCGGGCCTGCGAACGACCAGGATCCCGGTGTCGACCGCGACCGCCAAGTTCGATCTGGACATCGGCGTCCACGAACAACGCTCCGAGACGGGCGAGTGCCTCGGTCTGCACGGAACCATCGACTACGCCACCGACCTGTTCGACCACGACACGGTCCAGGACCTGGCCGCGCGTTGGGTACGGCTGCTGGAAGCGGTCGTCCAGCACCCGGAACGCCGGGTCAGCCGCATCGATGTACTGTCCGACAGCGAGCGCCGCCTCCTCCTCGGGGACACCGCCCGGAGCACGACGGCACGCCTGCCCGCGGGCACGATCCACGAGGTGTTCCGCACGCAGGTGCGCGCCGCCCCGGACACGGTCGCCGTCGTGGCGGACGACGCGACCCTGACCTACGCCCAGCTGAACGCCCGGGCGAACCGACTCGCGCACGCGCTGACCGCTCGCGGCGTGGGTGTCGAGGACGTCGTCGCCCTCGCGCTGCCGCGTTCGGGGGACCTCGTCGTGGCTGTGCTCGCCGTACTCAAAGCCGGGGCTGCCTACCTGCCGCTGGACCCGGAGTACCCGGTACGGCGCATCGCGGCCATGTTCGCGGACGCACGGCCCGCGCTGCTGCTCACGGACACGACCACCGTCGCGGCCGGCGATCTCGGTACGGGTACTCCGCGTCTGCTGCTGGACGCACCGGAGACCGAGGCGCTGTTGCGGGGGCTGCCGGACGACGACCCGATGACGCAGGTGTCGCCCGACGACGCGGCGTACGTGATCTACACGTCGGGATCGACCGGTACACCCAAGGGAGTCGTCGCCCGCCACTCGAGCGTGGTCAACGTGGCCGCCCAGTACCGGAACCAGGTGTTCGGACCCGCGGCCGAGCGCGTCGGAGCCCGAAGTCTGCGGGTCGCCCTGACCGCTTCGGTCTCCTTCGACGCCTCCTGGGGCCAGTTGGCGGCACTGCTGGACGGCCACGAGCTCCATGTCCCCGACTCCGCCACCTGGGCCGACGCGGACCGGTGTGTGGCATGGCTGACCCGACACCGGATCGACACGGTCGACGCCACGCCCTCGTACATGCGCATCCTGTCCGACCGCGGCCTGTTCACCGACGAGCGGTGGCGGCCGAGCGTGGCCGTGCTCGGCGGGGAGGAGCTGCCGGACCAGCTGTGGGCAGAACTGCGGGCGGTGGACGGGCTGGCGGCCTACAACATGTACGGGCCGACCGAATGCACCGTCGACGCGGTACAGGCGAGGCTGGAGACCGCCGTGACCCCGGTGCTCGGACACTCGGTTCCCGGCACCCGCGCCTATGTACTGGACACCGCGTTGCGGCCGGTGCCGACCGGCGTGACCGGCGAGCTGTATGTGGCCGGTGCCGGCCTGGCGCGCGGTTATCTCCGCCGTCCGGGCTTGACGGCGCAGCGATTCGTGGCCGACCCGTACGGCCCGCCGGGAACACGGATGTACCGCACCGGCGACCTGGCCCGCCGACGCACCGACGGACAACTGGTCTTCGCCGGTCGGGTGGACGACCAGGTCAAGGTCCGTGGCCACCGCATCGAACCCGGTGAGGTCGAGGCCGTCCTCTCCTCCCACCCCCGCGTCGCCCACGCCGTGGTGACCGCCTGCGGCGACCGCCTCGGAGAGACCCGCCTGGTCGCCTACGCGGTGCCCGTCACCGGGTCCGCGATCGACCCGGCCGGCCTGCGCTCCTTCCTCCTGGAACGCCTTCCCGCCTACATGGTGCCGTCCGCGTTCGTGGTCCTGGACGCCCTGCCCCTGACGCCCAACGGCAAGCTCGACCGTGCTGCCCTGCCCGCGCCGGACTACGCCACGGCCGCCGGAAGTGCCCGTTCCGCGCGCACCCCCGAGGAGCAGGCCCTGTGCGAACTGTTCGCGGAGGTACTGGACGTGCCCGCAGTCGGCGTCGACGACGACTTCTTCGCCCTGGGCGGTCACTCCCTGCTCGCCACCCGACTGGCGAGCCGGATCGGTGAGGCCCTGGCCGTCCCCTTCAGACTGTCCGCGCTCCTCGAGGCACCGACGCCCGCTGGACTGGCCAGGCACCTGAGTGCGGACGACCCTCACACCGTCTCCTCATGGGTGCCGGATTCGGAAGCGGAACTGAGCCCTGCCCTGCGTTTCCCCTCCGTTGCGCAGCCGCCCGGCGACCCGCGCGAGGTTCTGCTGACCGGGGCCACCGGTTTCGTCGGAGCCTTCGTCCTGTCCGAGTTGCTGCACAGGACAGCGGCCCGGGTCCACTGCCTCGTCCGTGCGCGGACCGACGCCCAGGCGCGTCAGCGTCTGGCCGAGACCATGCGGACCTACGGCATCGAGGCAACGCCGGACGATCCGCGGCTGAACATCGTCCGAGGAGACCTGAGTGCCCCCGGTCTCGACGTCGAACCGGCACGCTGGGCACAGCTGCGCGAGACGATCGACACGATCGTGCACAGCGGCGCGCACGTACACCACCTCTCGCCGTACGCACGGCTGAAACCTGCCAACGTGGAGGGCACCCGAACCTTGCTGCGCCTGGCGGGCGAAGGGCGGCCGAAGACGTTCCACCACCTCTCGACCCTCGGAGTGTTCCGGCCCGGCCAGGATTCCTCCCGACTGGTCACGGAGGACTGTCCGATCGACGGTGAACGGCACCCGTTCGGGAGGGGGTACGCAGCAAGCAAGTGGGTCGCCGACCGACTGGTGGAGCGTGCGTTCGAGCGGGGAGTGAGCGGTGGCATCTACCGGCTCGGCCGCATCTGGGCCCACACCTCGACCGGCGCCGTCAGTCAGGACGATATGTTCTCCCGGCTGCTCACCAGCTGCGCGGCTCTCGGCTGCTATCCGTCGGAACCTCAGTTCCAGGAAGCCGTCCTTCCCGTCGATGTCCTCGCCGGCGCCCTCGTCGAGCTGCTGCGCGACGGCGACCGAGCCGACCTCGTACACCACCTTCACCACCCAGGCAGCGTGGGGCCGGGTGCCTTCATGGCCGGTTACGACCGGATGCACGGGACGCGCTCCGAAGAGGTCCCGCTGACCGTATGGCTGAAGCGCCTGCGCCGGGCGAGCGAACGAGGGCAGGACTTGCCGATCCTGCCCTACCAGGCGCATTTCGAGGAGCAAGCCAACGATGCGCGAGCCGGTCAGCAGCCGACCCTGAAGTTCGACAACACCAGGACCGTCCACCGGCTGCGGAGGCTGGGGATCGCGATCCCCGAGATCGACGACGCCGCGGTCTCCAACTTCTGGGGCTTCGTTGAACGGTGAGGCGAGCCACGGGGAGCCGGGCACGGCATCGCCGCGGCTGCCTCCGCGAAATCCATCAGTGCACGACGTCCACGGGCGGCGGCGGAGGCCCGAGTCACTGCCGTGCCGCCGCGCACCCACCGGCGCGTCCGTTGAAGCGACAGCACAGTACTCCGAGGGCGGCATGACCGCCCGGAACCAATGATTGTGGCGATGGCCTTGCGTGGAAGCCCACCCGCTGACCCCCCGATGACACACCGTGCCGGTACGAGAGTGAGCATGCGGCCGCGCTCGATCGTTCCCGGCCGCCAGCGATGGGAAGTCGACCATGTCCGCGGCAGACCCGCCGCGGCGCGCCTGGCCCAGACCGCACTCCTCCAGGCCCCGGGCATCGAGGAGGTGCACGTCAACCCGGTCACCGGCCGGGTGCTGGTGCGGCACGACCGCACCCTCGGTGCGCGGGAGGTCGCCCAGTTGCTGCGCCGGGCAGTCGAACGGACGCTGACAGCCCTGCGCAGCACCGCAGCAGACATGCGGGGCCGCGACTCAGCACGACAGCCGAAGGAGACCGATGGGACGGGAACGCGTCACAGGCGCACCGGCCCCCACAGCGGCTCCGGAGCAGGACACCGCGGCGACGGAGGCGGCGCCGGACGCTGGCTTCCGAGGATGCTCGGGGCCGGAGGTGTGGCAGCGGCGGCCGTCGCCGGCGGGCCTCTCCTCCTGACGCTGCTCAGTCGCCCGCTGATCACTCTCGGCCTGGCAGCCGCCGCGACGGCAGCCGTCGTCCGGCGAGCGTGGCGCAGATCGGACAGCGCACACCAGGAGTCGGACGAACCCGCTCCGGACCGTCACGCCCTACGGCGCATCATCGGCCCGCACAAACGGAGGTTTCGCTGGGCAGCGTTGCTGTCCGGGATCGCGCAGCTGGGGGAGATGGCGCTGTTCGCCCTGAGCCCTTCGATCGTGCTGTTGCTCGCCAAGGGCGGTAGCGCCACCCTGGCCGGGCTGGGCGTAGCCGGCGTCACCGCCCAGTTGTCCGTTCTCGTCGGCGTCGCCGGGGCGGCCTGCCTCGTGATGGCGGCTTCCGGCTACGGCGCGAGCGTCATCTGGCGCCAGTTGGCGCAGGACATCGAGGACGACTGGCGCACCCGCACGTACGAGCATGTCCAGCGGGTGGCGCCGGCCGACCTGGAGAACGAGCGCGTCAGCCGGGTCAACGCCGTCCTGTCCGAGGACATCGGTCAGATCGGTGCCTTCGTCGGTTCGAGCATGCACGACGTCGTCCAGATGGGTACGAGCATCGCGCTGCTGGTTCCGACCTTCCTGCTGCTCGCTCCGCAGATCGCCTGGATCGCCTTCGTGCCCATCCCGCTCATCGCGTGGCTGTCCTTCCGCTTTCACGAGCGTGCGGTCGCCAACCAGGCCACCTCCGACGAGCAGCGAGCACGGTTGAACAGCCGGGTGACCGAGAACCTCCATGCTCATACCACCATCAAATCCGCGGTCACCGAAGACCACGAGATCGCACGTATCGCCGACCTGAATCGAAAGTGCAGTGAGGCCAATCGCTCGACCGGACGTAGCGCGGCGATTCCGCCCCAGATCCTGCGACTGGCCGGTGGTTCGGCTCTGGTCGGCACGGTGTTCCTCGGCGGCCGGGCCGTTCTCCGGGGCACGCTGTCGACCGCGGCCTTCGGTCCGCTGATCGAAATGCCGGGGATCACCATGCTGCGGCTGTCCCGACTGGGCAGCACAACCGACCAGTATCAGCGCACCGTCACCGCCCTGCGCCGGGTGGAGCGTCTGCACGACCTGCCTGTCGAACCCGCCGACGAGGGCCGCCGGATGCCGACCCAACAGGTGAAGGGGGAGATCGAAGTCCGGAAGGTGTCCTTCGCCTACCCCGGTCGGCCACCGGCACTCCGCGGCACCTCCCTGGTCATCCCTCCCGGCCGTACCACCGGCATCGTCGGCACCAGCGGCGCAGGCAAGACCACCATCGCCAAGTTGCTCATGCGCTTCCACCATCCCGACCATGGACAGGTACTGCTCGACGGTGCCGACGTACGCACCCTCGCCCTCCCCGATCTGCGCCGCGCGATCGGATACGTCACGCAGGAACCGTTCCTGTTCGACGCGACGATCGCGGAGAACATCCGCTACGGCGCTTTCCGCACCACTGACGATCAACTGGTCGATGCCGCCCGCACCGCTGGGGCCGACGCCTTCATCGACACCCTGCCCGACGGCTACGCCACGCGGGTCGGTGAACGTGGCGCCGCGCTCTCCGGTGGGCAGAAGCAGCGCATCGCGCTGGCCCGTACCATCCTGAGCGATCCGCCGGTCATCATCCTCGACGAGGCCACCTCCGCCGTCGACAACGAGACCGAGGCCGTCATCCAGCAGGCCCTCCAGGTATTCGGGGCGGACCGCACGATGATCGTCATCGCCCACCGGCTGTCCACCGTCCAAAGCGCCGACCAGATCTATGTCATGGGGCCTGGCGGAGTGGTGGCCGAACAAGGTACGCACGAGGAGCTGGTGACGCGCGGCGGCACCTACACCACCTTGTGGAAGCTGCAGGCCGGCAAACCGGCCCTTGTGTGACGTGGAGGAACCGCATCTGCCGGTCTTCCAAGAAGCTTGTCATTCGTTCGGGTGGCTACGACTCACAACAGCTGGAGAACAGCTGCTGACTTGGAATGATGGATGTCTGAAGCAGGCCTGGCCGTGTAGTTCAACGCAGCGCCAACTCGTCCGTCCACGCGGGAAGGCCACGAACCATGGCTGTGCCGTCGAGTGTGCTGGGGGTCAGCCACGCCGAGTGTCGGTCGAGGCGCGGGATCCCCTGAACCGCGAGCCCGGACCCGCTCACGCACCCCGTCCGATCGCGCCGCCTGCCGCCTGCCAACGCCACGCTCACCGGGGCCCGGTGAGGAGAAACAGGAGAGCTGTCATGACGCACGCGACCAACCCGTTCGAGGACGATGAGGCCCGTTTTCTGGTGCTCGTCAATGACGAGGGCCAGCACTCGCTGTGGCCGGCCTTCGCCGATGTACCCGACGGCTGGATCGTTGCCCTTCGGGAGGAGACCCGGCAGGTGTGTCTCGAGTACATCGACAGGGCGTGGACCGACATGCGACCGCGCGGCCTTGTCGAGGCCACGGACGGTGGACGGTGAGGTGGTCGGCAACAACGGCCGGCGAGTAACGGTCGACGCACCACGCGCCGTTCGCCGACGCGAGGGCGACGAGCTCCCCGGCAGTCCGATACCTGGGCCCGCCCCTGCGTGCCGACTACCTCCTGCCCGGCTCTCCGGGCTCGCTGAGAAGCACGACAAGCTGAAGACCACGGGCGCTTGGCTGCCACCAACTGTGTGCGTTTCCGTGCCGTGAACGATTGGCGAGCCCCGGAGGGCCTTCGCCTCGGTTGTATCCGCTCATCCTCAAGTCGCCTAGGACACCGCCGTGTTTTTCTCAGAATCCGCTGTCGCTCTTTCCCGCCACCCCGGCCTGGAGGACTTCACTTCCCGAGTCGCCGCCTTTCTCGACACGAACCTGCCCGATCCCGTCACAGAGGAGACAGCTCGGCCACCATGGCTCGATCTGCGTAAGCGCGCCGCTCATGCCGGCTTGACGGGGTTCGATCTCGCGCGGACACCGGCCGTGCCGGACAACGGCCTTGGCCTGGCGGGCGGCCGGAACACGGACGCGATCGTTCCCCCCGGCCTCGGGCGAGTGGCCCAAGGACTGGCGATGTTCCTGGCCGGGCGGCGGGACTGCGACGCGCGGGAGATCTTCAGCTCGGGACACGGTGCCATGGCCCTGCGGTACGGCACACCCGTCGTCGTGCAGGAGGTCCGCGACCGCGTGGTGCACCGCGGCGAGCTGGCGGGCGTGGCGTCGAGCGAACCGCACTCCGGGTCGGACCTGCGCGGCTTGCGGACGGTAGCGGTCGACCATGGCGACCATCTGCTGCTCTCTGGTACGAAGGGCCTGGTCAGCCGAGTGGAAGAGGCCAGCGGCTTTGTCGTCTTCTGCAAGGTGGTCGGGGCGGGGGAGGCCGCCGCGCATGACACCGACAGCGCGTGGCTGCGCGAGGTGCCCCTGTCGGCGCTCTGGGTGCCGACAGCGACCGCCGGCATCTTCACCGACACCACCACCCCCTTGGGCCTGCGGGGTTGGAGCATGGGCCATCTGCACTTCAACCACGTACGCGTCGGCAAGGACCTCCTGCTCGGGGCCCCCGGCGACGGCCGCTGGATCTTCGACACGCACTTCTCCAACTGGCGTCTGATGATGGCACTGGTCTGCCTGGGCGCGGCGACCGCCGCGATCGAGGAGACGATGGCTCGTGCCTGCCGACGCAGTGTGGGCCGGACGTCCCTGGCGAACGTTCCCTCGGTCGCGTCCCGGCTCGGCACCGCGGCAGCCGAGGTCCAAGCAGCCATTGCGTGGTGCTTCTCCCTGCTGGAGCGGATGGGAAAGAACGGAGACGACGTTGACGTGGCGGCCTGCTCCGCCGCCAAGGCCCTCGCTACGGACGCTGCCTATCGCGCCGTCGACCTCGCACTCCAGCTGCACGGCAGCGAGGGGTACACCAGCTGCACCCCCATGGAGAAGCGCCTTCGGGACATCCGGGGGCTCCGCATCGCCGACGGGCCCAACGACGCCCTGTACAGCGTCCTGGCCCAGTCCCTGCTTGCGGACTCCCGACCTGCCGTGTCCCTGGTGGCTCAGCGCCAAGCATGAGCTGCGGCCCGCCCTGTCGATCAGAGCCCGCCGATGCGGGGTGCGCTGAGCCTGAACAACGGTCCTTGCCGGGTGCCCAGGCCGACTGGGCCCGCGCACCCGGCAAGGACCGCCGGCTCGCGCACCCGGTTGGCCTGAGATTGTTCCGAGGATCGAGCATGGCGCGGTCGAGTAGCAGGGGAGAGCGACCTGCTCAGGAAAGCTTATTCTTGAGCATCGCAAGATAAAATGGGAACTTCTTCACAGCCGCTTTCGGTACCACGTAAACCTCTTCGTTGCCGCGCGAGTGATCGTTGATGACCAACATGCATTTCCCTTTCGCGTGGCGCAATTCGGCGGAATAGAGAACTTCCTCGACTGTGGTTTCGTCCACCGTGGAGGACTCGCCGGGCGCGGATGCCTTCGTAAACAATTCTGCCCCAATCCGGACTTTGATATCTAGCAGGTTGCTCCATGTCGCACGCTAGGCCAGCCGGAGTTGGAAGAGATCACCCAAAGGCGAGGGTGCACCCGAAAGGGTGAACATCGTGGATCATCCTGGTGGGGCGTCCCATCGGAGCGTTAGGGTTGAGTTGTGAGGACACTGTCGGAAAAACCCGACAGACTACGAGAAGGGCTGCACCGACTATGCTTCCTTTGATTCCTGTTTTCTTGGTTGGAGCGGTATCAGCGCCTCTCATCAAGAAGATCGCGCGCGGGACTGTTAAGTCTTCCGTGAAATTGGTGCTGGACGCCAGGCGAGTCGCCCACGAGATCAACGAAGATCTGAGTGACATTGCCGCAGAGGCGACCGCCGAAGTGTTCGCCGCCGATCTGCAGGAAGGATCGGAGATGCCGCGTCAGACCGTAAAGAAGGCGCGCTCGAGTACCGCGACCGCCTAAATCCCGGCCCTTTGTGGTGAGTCGGACGAGTCGTTTGTAGCAGAAAAGGGCTGCGGCGAGTCCGGCAAAGGCCAGGTAGTCGCGAGGGCGTTCGTTGCGGTGGTGGAGTCTGCGGTAGTCGGTCGGTCAGCACAACGCGTTCTCCAGATTGTTCCTCTCCTTCATCCGCCGCGCTGAGCTGACCGGGGGCCCCGGTCGGAGGCTTCAGGAGAGCGAGCTGGAGTCGGCCGGCCGGGGGCTGCCCCGGTGATAGTGATACGGGAAGTCCTGGTGCGGACAGCTGCACGGACGTGCGGCAGGCCCTGTTCACGGGGTCGGCATCGAGAGACGCGCGATGTACGTCCGAGGCATATAGGAGTTTTTGGGTTATTTATTGCTTATGAGTGATCTCGACTACGGGGACAGGTCCGACTTCGACGACGCCGAGCGGGGCTTCGTCGCCGCCCTCTCACCGGCGGTGGTCCGGACGGAGGACGGCCGGGTGATCTGGGACGGGGAGGCGTACGCTTTCCTAAGCGAGGACTGCCCGCCCAGCGCGCACCCGAGCCTGTGGCGGCAGAGCCGGCTCTGCGCCAAGCAGGGCCTGTTCGAGGTGACGGAGGGGATCTACCAGGTCCGCAACCTGGACCTCTCGAACATGACGCTGGTCGAGGGCGACACCGGTGTCATCGTCATCGACCCGCTGATCTCGGCGGAGACCGCGGCCGCCGCCCTCGCGCTCTACCGCGAGCACCGCGGCGACCGCCCGGTCACCGGACTGATCTACACCCACTCCCACGGCGACCATTTCGGCGGCTCCCGCGGGGTCCTGCCGCACGGCCACGCCCCCGTACCGGTGATCGCCCCCGCCGGGTTCCTGGAACACGCCGTGGCCGAGAACGTGTACGCGGGCGGCGCGATGACCCGCCGCGCGGTCTACATGTACGGCGCCGAACTGAAGAAGGGGCCCGCCGGGCAGATCGGCGCCGGTCTCGGCATGACGACGTCCACGGGCACGATCACCCTGGTTCCGCCGACGCTGGACGTCACCCGCACCGGCCAGGAGGAGACCGTCGACGGGGTGCGGATCGTGTTCCAGATGACGCCGGACACCGAGGCGCCCTCGGAGATGAACTTCTTCTTCCCCGAGCGGCGTGCCCTGTGCATGGCGGAGAACGCGACGCACAACATGCACAACATCCTGACCCTGCGTGGGGCGGTGGTCCGCGACACCCGCATCTGGGCGCATTACCTGGACGAGGCGATCACGCTGTTCGGCGAGCGGGCCGAGGTCGCGTTCGCCTCGCACCACTGGCCCACCTGGGGCCAAGGCCGCATCGTCGAGCACCTGGCGGGCCAGCGTGACATGTGGGCGTACCTCCATGACCAGACCCTGCGCATGGCCAACCAGGGACTGACCGGACCGGAGATCGCCGAGCGGATCGAACTTCCGCCGGCGATCGCGAACCGGTGGGCGAACCGCGGCTACTACGGTTCCGTCAGCCACAACGCCAAGGCCATCTACCAGCGCTACATGGGCTGGTTCGACGGCAATCCGGCCCATCTGTGGGAGCACCCGCCCGTCGAGCAGGCCAAGCGGTTCGCCGCCGACTACGGCGGCGTGCCCGCGCTGGTCGCCAAGGGCGAGGAGTACGCCGCCTCCGGTGACCTGCGCTTCGCCGCGACGCTGCTGGGGCACGCGGTCTTCGCCGCCCCCGACGACTCGCTCGCCAAGCAGGCGCTGGCGTCGGTGTACGAGAAGCTCGGCTTCGGCGCGGAGAACGCCACCTGGCGCAACTTCTACCTGATGGGCGCCCAGGAACTGCGCGGCGCCATCGCGCACACCTCGCTGGAGACGACCAACCCCGAGATGGCGATGGCCCTGACCGTCGACATGCTCATCGACTCGCTCGCCATCCGCGTCGACGGCCCCCGAGCGTGGGACGAGGAGCTCACCATGACCTGGAACGTCACCGACGAGGGCCGCGCCTGGCACCTCCTGCTGTCCAACGGTGCCCTCACCCACCGCAGCACCGATACCGCCGCCGGGGCGAACGGGCCGGTACCGGCCGCCGACCTCACCTTGACGCTGACCAAATCGCAACTGCTCGGGATCCTCGCGGGCAAGGGACTCGACGGCGTGGGCGTCGAGGGTGACCCGCAGGTCTTCGCGACCCTCACCGGGCTGCTCGACACCCCCGACCCCGACTTCCCCATCGTCACGCCGTGACCATCGAGGCCTTGCACGATCCGGCCGCGGTGAATGCGGCGCAACTGGCGATCGGGGCCGTCGGTTTCGGGTCGTTCGAGTTCACCGGTGGCGGCACGTTCATCAACCTGGTCGCGGCGACCACCAACGCTCTGAACGGGGCGCTGCTGGCCCGCCGTCCCGACCACTACAAGAACTTCACGGTGGTCGGCATCCTGCTCATGGCGCTGCTCGGCGGCATCGGCGGCGGAGTCAGCCGCGACGTCATGGTCGGCCACGTACCGGCCGCGCTGACCAACTCCTCGTACGTCGTGCTGTGCCTGATCGCCGGATACATCGGACACCGCCTGGCGTACGCCGAGGGGCAGCTGTTCCGCGAGGGGCTCTTCCAGTTCGTCACGTCCTTCGCCCTGCCCTGGTACGCCATCGTCGGCGCCCAGACCGGGGTGGACGTCGGCCTGCCGGTCCTGGGCTCCCTCGTCCTCGCCGTCGTGGGCCCCACGGCGGGACGCTTCCTCATCGACGTCGCCTGCGGCGTCCCGCCCAAGCAGTTCGTCCGCGGCGAGTGGTTCGTCGCCATCGCCGCACTGACCGGCGCCGTATGGATCGCCCTCGACCAGGCGGGACTCCCACGCGCCGCGAGTGCTCCCCTCGCGTTCCTGGTCGGCTTCACCGTCCGCCTCACCGCCCTGTACCGGGGCTGGGAGGAGCCCCTGGCCGCCGAACCCGCCGGCGTCTACCGCCACGACGACGGCCGCCCCCTCCTCGGCAGAAAGATCGCCGGAAAATCCGTGCGAGAACTGCGCCTGCTCGGCCTGACCGTCGAACCCCACGAGCCCGGACCTCCGGCCGGAACAACGTCCAGAGCCTCCTGATCTCCGACCGCCCGTCGCCCGACCGGGCTGATCAACGCCGGGCCGGGCATGACGACTTCCACCACACCCTCACTCCTGCGAGCCCCGGTCAGGAGCTGAGACCTGAGATCGCGTCGCCGGCGTACTTGGCGCCCAGGAGCACCAGGACCACGGTCATGATCGCCGCGTTGTGGGCCGCCATCCAGCCCTTCCAGGACTCCAGGACGCGCGCCGACTTCTCGCCGCCGGTCAGGTAGACGCCGAGCGGCAGCAGCGCGCACAGCGAGCCGATCAGCACGAACAGCGCGACGGCGACGGTCTTTCCCCCCGCCGAGGCGGAACTGCCGGCGATGGAGACGGCGCCGCCCACGGCCAGCACCAGGTTCTTCGGGTTGAGCCCGGACAGGGCGACGGCCAGACCCGCCGCCCTGCCCGGGGAGAAGGTGTCGATGGCCTTCATCCAGCCGGGCAGCTCGGCCTCCTGCCCCGCGCGCGGACGGCCCTTCCACTGCTTCAGGCCCAGGAGCACGAAGAGAACACCGGCCAGCAGTTTCACCCAGTACACCCAGGAGGCCGTCTCCCCGTCCTCGTGTGCGTCGGCGCCGGAGCCGAGCAGGACGACGACCGTGCTCAGGGCCGCCAGGGTCACCACCCAGGCGGCCGTGAAGGCGGTGCCGTTCGCGCGCCCGCGCGGTGTCGCCAGCATCAGCACGACCGCGATGAGCGGCACCGGGCTGATGGCGATGCCGACGGCCGGAGTGAGCATCTGTCCGATGGCGTCACCCATGATCAGCCTGCCACGGTCAGGGTCGGCAGCTGCCAGGTGCCGTCGAGCACGGCGGCCTCCGGCCCGTAGACGCGGATGATGACGGAGAAGGGGCCGTCGGGGGCGGGGAGCCAGTTCGCGGCCTGCCGCGGGTCGGTGGGGCGGGTGTGCTGGACGTACAGGGTCAGGCCGCCGTCCTGGTCGTGGACCAGGCCCGGGGTGCGGTCGCCGATGGAGTACCGGTCGATCGGGTTGTCCACCAGGAGGCGCTCGGGGAGCCGGTAGAGGGTGGCCGACCAGAAGAACCGCGGCCTGGGGAGCTGGTCGGCGGTGAAGTGGACGGTGTAGTCGCGGTCCGAGGTGTTCGGCGGGCGGTTGCCCTCGCTGTCGACGACCCAGCCTCCGTACCAGGCTTCCGCCGGGGGAAGCCCGTACAGGCCCTTGTCCGCGCCGATCCCGCGGGCGAGGTAGTCCTCTCCCAGCTCCGCGCGCGTGCCGAAGATGCCGGCCGAGGTGGTCGCCCCGGCTTTGGCGGCCTCCAGTCGCTCGCGGCCCGCGCTGATGCCCTCCTCCATCGCGGAGCGCACTTCGGGCTCCAGAGCGGTCGGGTCGAAGGTGCCGTTGCCGTCCACGCCGAGTGCGGTCAGCCGCTCGCGCAGTTCCTTGCTCCCGGGAAGGACCGGGAAGAAGCCGAGCAGGAAGTCCAGCACGGTGAAGAACTCGATGTCCTGACCGGATTCCTCGCGCCACACCGGCCACACGGGGTCCGCGACAGGGGCCGGGGGGCCGGTTCCGGTGAAGGAGCTCAGGGGCCGCAGCGTGTACTGCTCCTGGATGGTGCGCAGTTCCTCGACGTCCGCGTCGGTCAGGCCGGTGAGGGTGGTGCGGCCCAGGCATCCCACGAGGTGGGTGTCGGCGCGCAGGACCCCGGTCACACCGTCGGGTACGTCGCCGGCCCACCCGGGACCCGCGATCAGGTGGTTCCCGGCGTCCTGGCCGGTGGTGCGGGCGCCCACGAAGCCGACGTAGGTGGTGTCCAGGTCGTGGAAGGGCAGCACGTAGTAGCGGTCCATCGCGGGCACCGACACGACCCACGGCTCCGCGCGCAGATCCAGCCAGCACCACGAGTACGGGGTGTCGTTGTTCGGCGTGACGATGTCGGTGTTCTCCGGCCGCGACGGCTGCGGATAGTGCCGGAACGTACCGAAGCCGCCCACGTACCGGGAATCGTCCGGGTCCACCGCCTGCGCGTACATGGTCCGGTAGTTCTCCAGCATGGGATGGCCATAGATCCAGCCCTCCGCCGCCGTCGCCCGCACCGTGTTCAGATCCATGCCGCTCATGCACCACCTTCAGGAAAATGTCACCTTATGTTCCTTCTCGTGATCGTAGAGGTGCATTCGAGGACATAAGGGGAGGGCGGGGCCGCAGGCCACCGCGGCGCACGTGCGCCGCCGCCGGAGCGCAGCGAGAGCGCGTCACCCGAAGCCGACGGCCCCGGCCAGTGGCCGGGGCCGCCTCTGCTGGTTCGGGAGAGCGGTTCGAGCGGGTCGACGCGGCTGGCGGAGGCGCTGCGACGGACGCGCTGTGTGCGCCCCTGTGCGAGGTGCTTCGGAACTCCGGCGGGCCTTGTGCCCCCTGTCCGCGTTCGGGTGGAACGGTCAGGACAGCGGCTCGTACGGGAGGGAGGGGAAATAGTCCTCCCTGTCGCCGTCGCGGTGGATGTCCCACGTGGCGCAGTGGAGGGAGCCGCCGTACTCGAAGACGTTGCGGAACGGGATCGGGAAGACCTCGAAACCGTGCGAGGAGAGAAGGTCCTGGAGGGGCTTCTCCTGCTCCTCGCAGATGACCTTGGTCGGCGAGATGCTCAGCACGTTCATCGAGAGCCACTTCGACGACTGGCAGTACATCGGCATCTCGTCGTTGGTCAGGACGGGCTGGGGTACATCGACCAGTTGCCAGTCGTTGTCGAGGAACATCTTCTCCTCGCCCTCGCGCAGCGGCCGTTCCGGGTTGGTGAGGATCAGGCCGGGACGCAGCGGTACGAAGGTGCAGTCGATGTGGGACGGGAAGAAGTCCAGCGGGAAGTGCACGGGGTGGACGCGGAAGCCGCGGGGTTCCAGGTGGCGCTTGAGCCAGTGGATGCCGGCCCGGTTGGTGGTCATCGACTCCTGGACCAGGATGTCGCGGCCCAGCCGGCTCATGTCGGCCGCGTCGAAGACCACCTCGTCCTGGTTGACGCAGAATTCGAACGAGTGCATCTTCGCGTGGCGCTCCTCCAGCGGCCACTCCCAGAAGTCCTCGCGGTACATGCCGTCCTTCATCGACGGCTTGGGCGCGGTCGTCCATCCCACCCGCGGGTCGGCGTTCCAGTACTCGTAGACCAGTTTCCGGTAGGGCTGGTACTCGAAGTAACGGGCCCGGCGCGACATGGTCGCCTCGATGATCTCGTTGCCCATGGTGATCATCACGTCGCGCGGGCAGACGGCGCAGTACTGGTTCTCGACCTCGAAGTCGGGGGTGGTGACCGGGGCGGAGAAGTCGTGCGTCTCGGGGCGGCGTACGGTCACGCCCTGGGATTCCAGGAGCGAGGCGAGACCGGCGAGTTCCTCGTTGGCCAGATCGATGGCCTCCTTGGACTTCGGGCCCGTCGGGAACGGCTGGTCGGGGGCGTTGCGGATCGCGGGCCGGCTGCCTGGTTCAGCCGGTTCGAAGCAGGCGTTGTCGGCGGAGCCGACCACCATTTCCCGGAGGGTGTCCCACTCGTTCCACGAGTTGACGACGGGGGGGAGGTTGTTCGGCATGTGCGGTCACCTGTCTCTGCCGGAGCGTTCGATGAGGGAAACGGGTCAGGCCGCGTCGGTCGCGGCGAGCGAGGCGGGCCGGAGGTCGGTCCAGTTCTTCTCGATGTGGTCGAGGCAGGTCTGCCGGGTGCTGTCCGACACCACCACGTTCCAGCCGGCCGGGACCTCGACGAACGCGGGCCACAGGGAGTGCTGGCGCTCCTCGTTGACGAGCACGTGGAAGACGCCGTCTTCGTTGTCGAAGGGGTTTGTCATGGTTTGAGTCTCTCTGTTCTCGGGGGTCGGCCCGGGCTGATTCCGGGCTTCGCGTGGGCGGCCTCAGGCGAGTGCGGTGCCGAGGGCGCGGGCGGTACGGCAGCGGAAGACGCTCTCCACGTCGACGGGCCGTCCCAGCTCCGTCTCGATCCGGCCCGCCAGGCGCAGGGCCGTCAGGGAGTCGCAGCCGAGCTCGAACACGTCCTCGTCGGCATGGACGAAGTCGCGGCCCAGCACCTCGGCGATCAGCTCGCACATCATCTGCTGCCCTGGTTCGGCAGGTGGTGCGGGAGTGTGTTCCAGGAACCGGCCCGTCGGGAGGGCCAGCGCTCCGGGCAGCTCGATCAGCAGTTCCCGTAGACGATCGGCCACCTGCTGCCCGAGTGGTGCGTCGAACAGGTCCGGGCGGTAGCTGATCTCCAGCTCCAGCTGCCGACCGGGTGCGGCCATCAGCTTGAGCGGATAGTGATAGGCGTCGTGGCCGACGACATCCGTCAGCCGCAAGCCGTTGTCCGGACCGCTCGGCAGGGTCTCGGCGGTCGGAAAGTTCTCGAAGACGACGCAACTGTCGAACAGGGTCCCCAGTCCCACCGCCCGCTGGATGTCGCTCAGCGGGAGGTAGTGGTGGTCGAGGAGTTCGGCGTGCTCTCCCTGGAGGCGTTCGAGCAGTTCGGCCACCGGCTCGGACGGGTCGAGACGCACTCGTACCGGCACGGTGTTGATGAAAACCCCCACCATCTCCTCGACGCCGGGGAGTTCGGCCACTCTGCCCGAGACCGTGGCCCCGAAGGTGATGTCCAGCTGCCCGGTCCGCCGGTGCAGGCACAGCGCCCAGGCGACCCGGACCAGGGTGTTGAGCGTGACACCGTGACGGCGCGAGATGTCGAGCAGCGCGGAGGTGTCCGCTTCGGAGAGGGCGACGACGGTCCGCTCCGGAAGAACGCGTATCCGCGCGGTGTCCGTGCCGGGACAGGCCAGCGTGGGCTCCTTCAGACCCGCCAGCGCCTCCAGCCAGGCCGTACGCGACTTCTCGCGGTCCTGTCCGGCCAGCCACCGCAGATAGTCGGGGTAGTGGCCGGGTGCGGGCAGCCCGCTCGCGGTGCCGTGGTCGTAGAGGGCGAGCAGGTCGCGCAGCAGCAGTGAGGTGGTCCAGCCGTCCACCAGCAGGTGGTGCATGGTCAGGACGATTCTCTGCCGCTCCTCGCCCAGGCCGACCAGGGTGCAGCGCATCAGCGGCGGCTCGGCGGGGTCGAAGCGCCGGCGCCGGTCGGCCGCCAGCACCGCCGCCAGCCGGTCGGCCTGTTCGTGCGGGTCGAGGCCGGTCAGGTCATGGACGTGCCACGGCATGGCCGTCCGCTCCGGGATCACCTGGACCGGCTCCCCGGACCGCTTCTGCAGGAAGGCCGCCCGCAGCATCGGGTGCCGTTCCAGGAGAGCGTCGCAGGCGCCCCGGAACCGCTCGGCGTGGAGCCGGCCCCGCACCTCCAGCGAGATCTGCACGTTGTAGACATCAAGGTCCCGGCTGTCGTACCGGGCGTGGAAGAGCAGCCCTTCCTGGAGCGGCGTCATCGGCAGGGCCTCGACGACGGGCAGACCGATACGGGCGCCGAGACCGGCGAGCTCGGTGTCGTGCCGGTCGAGCGGTTCTCCGCCCAGTGGCCCGCCCTCCCGCGGCAGGGCGGGCGGCATCGTCTGCCGCGGGACGATGGCCTCCGTGCTCGTCCCGTGCTCCACCAGCGCGCGCAGCGCCGCGAACCAGTGCCGGCCCAGCTCGGCGACGTCCTGGTCGGTCAGCAGCCGGCGGGCCCACAGCCAGTGGGTGACCAGGCGTGGCCCTTCCGCGCCGTCGCTGACCGCCGCGGTCAGTTCGACGACGTGCGCCATGGGCATACGGGGGTCGGCCCCGAGGGGCAGCACGTCCGACTCGGGGGCCACGCTCCAGTCGGTGGTCCCCGCGCCGCCCTGTCTCCCGAGGTAGTTGTACCCGATCTGGGGTGCGGGGCGGGCCGCCAGCTCGGCGGCTGTCTCCTGGTTCAGGTAGCGCAGCAGACCGAAGCCGGTGCCGCGCCGGGGGATGGCCTCGACCTGGGCCGTGACCCGGCGCACGGCCTCGCCGAGGCGGGCTCCGGCCGGATCGTCGTCCGGCGCCCAGTCGGCGATCCTGGCGTCGACGCGGACCGGGTACAGCGTGGTCAGCCAGCCGACGGTGCCGGACAGGTCGACGTCCTCGGACAGCTGTTCACGGCCGTGGCCCTCGACGTCGATCAGTACGGCCGTGCTGTCGCCCTCGTCGGGCGAGCGGTCACGACGCCAGGCGGCGACGGCCACCGCGAGGGCGGTGAGCAGTACCTCGTTCGTGTGGGTGCCGAAGACGGCGGGCACGGTCGTGAGCAGCGGGGCGGTCAGCTCCGGCGGAAGGGTGAGGGAGAGTTCACCGGCCGTCGCGTAGACGTCGTGCGACGGGGAGAGCTCCACGTCGGCGAGCCTGCCGTCACCCGGCCCCCGTCCTCTGCCGAGAGTCCGCCGCCAGTGGGGCAGTTCGTCCCGCAGGGCGGGTGCCTCCGCCTCGGCGCGGAGCAGCAGGCTCCACTCCCGCATCGAGAACG
Organism: Streptomyces sp. NPDC026589; assembly: GCF_040638385.1. Classification (NCBI taxonomy): domain Bacteria; kingdom Bacillati; phylum Actinomycetota; class Actinomycetes; order Kitasatosporales; family Streptomycetaceae; genus Streptomyces; species Streptomyces sp. NPDC026589. The sequence continues at coordinate 133,786 of NZ_JBEZYG010000017.1, read as the reverse complement.
GCACCGGACCCGTCTCCGGGACGGCACCCGCTGCCAGGTCCTGCCAGATGCCGTACAGGTCGGTCAGCAGGATGTGCCAGGAGACCGCGTCGACGGCCAGGTGGTGGACGGTGACGAGCAACCTGCCCTGGGCGCCCTCCCCGGCGTCGAACCAGGTCACCCGCAGCATGGCGCCGGCGCGTGGGGCGAGGGAGTCGGCGTCCTCGCGGGCGCACGCGGCGATCCGCAGACGGACGCCATCCGGCGCGAGACCCACGACATCCACCCGGCGTACCGAGTTGCGCGACTTCACCGGGTCCGCCGGGTCCGCCGACTTCACCGGGTCCGCCGGGTCCAGCGTCAGCGCCCCGTCCTCCTGGAGACGTGCGCGCAGCGACTGATGCCGCTCGGCGAGAGCCTGAACGGCGGTGGCCAGCAGGTCGGCGTCGAGTGCGGCCGGCACCCGGAGCAGGGTCGACTGGTGGTACGCGTCGGTCGTTCCGCCCTGCTCCCGCAGCCAGAGCATGATCGGCGTCGCGGGGATCACGTCCGCCGGCCACCGCGCCCCCGGGTCGGCCGCGCCCGAGCCGCCGCCCGAGGCGTTTACCGCGTCCGTCGGGCTCGCCATGAGGAAGGCGGCGAGAGCGCTCGCGGTGCGGTGGGTGAAGACGTGCTTCGGGGTCAGGTGGAAGCCCGCGGCGCGGGCGCGGACGACGAGTTGGATGGCGGTGATGGAGTCGCCGCCGAGGGCGAAGAAGTCGTCCGCCGCCACGGCGCCGTCCACACCGAGCACCTGGACGAACAGTCCGACGAGAACGGTCTCGACGCTCTCGTCCCGCGCCCGGTCCGCCCGCTGCCGCTGCCCGGACTCGCGCGCCTCGTCCGGGGCCGGCAGCGCGGCCCGGTCCACCTTGCCGTTCGGGCTCATCGGCAGTGCGGGCAGGGTGACGAACGCCGAGGGAACCATGTTCGCGGGCAGCCGCGCCCCGATCCGGTCCGCCAGCGCGGCAAGGTCCGCGGCCGGGTCGGCCGCCGGTACGACATAGGCCACCAACCGCTCGTTCCCGTGCCGGTCCTTCCGTACGGCCGCCGCGGCCAGGGCGACGGCGGGATCGGCCGCGACGACGGTCTCCACCTCGCCCAGTTCGATCCGGAAGCCGCGGACCTTGACCTGGTCGTCGGACCGGCCTCGGTAGACCAGGATGCCGTCGGGCCGCCGGCACGCGATGTCACCGGTGCGGTACATCCGGGAACCGGGTGGGCCGAAGGGGTCGGCGACGAAGCGGGACGCGGAGAGCCCGGGCCGGTTGACGTAGCCGCGGGCGAGCACGTCACCGCCGATGTACAGCTCGGCGGGCAGGCCCGCGGGGACGGGACGCAGGAAACGGTCCAGGAGGTAGACACGGGCGTCGGGGACCGGACGGCCGATCGGCACCGCGCCCCCCGGCAGCGGATCGCCGGGTTCCAGGCGGTACTCCATGCATCCCACGGTGGCCTCCGTGGGTCCGTACTCGTTCACGACGGTCACGCCCGGGTGGGCCGCACGCCAGGGGGCCAGCGCCTCGCCGTTGAGTTGTTCACCGCCCAGGACCAGTTCCCCGGTCGGTGAGTACCAGCCGGACGACGCGGTCAGCACCGGCAGGTGGCTGGGCGTGGCTTTGACGAAGGTGGGCGGCGGGGTGGCGTCGGCCGGGGCGTCGAAGTCCTCCAGGTCGACGATGCGCACCAGACCGCCGGAGGTCAGCGGGCCGAAGACGCCGGTGACCGTGAGGTCGAAGGAGGGCGGTGAGTGCACCAGCGCCTGTCCGGCGAGGCCGGGGTAGGCGGCGCGGGCGAAGGCGAGGTAGCTGTCGACCGTACGGTGCTCGACGGCGACGCCCTTGGGCCGGCCGGTCGACCCCGAGGTGTAGATGACGTACGCGGCGTCCGCGGGCCGCGGCGGCGCGCCGCGTTCGCCGTCCTCCACGGGGTGCGAGGGCAGCAGTGCCAGCTCCTCCCGCACGGCGGCGGCGGCGAGCGGGACGACCGACGGATGCGTGATGCGCGCCGGGCGGGTGGCGCCGGCGCAGACGACGACGGACGGGGAGGCGTCGTCGAGCATGAACGAGACGCGCTCGGCGGGATAGGAGGGATCGATCGGCAGGTATCCGGCTCCCGCCTTCAGCGTGCCGAGCAGCGCCACGATCAGGTCCGTACCGCGCGGCAGCGCCACGGCGACGAGGCCGCCGGGCTGCACCCCACGGGCCAGCAGCAGCCGTGCCAGCCGGTTCGCCTCCGCGTCGAGCCGGAGGTAGCTGAGCGACCGCTCCCCGTCCGCCACGGCCGGGGCGTCGGGTGTGGCGCGCACCTGGGCCTCGAACCGCTCGGTGAGTGTCGCCGGTACGCGGTCGGGAACGTGCCCGGACTCCGCTCGACGGCCTCCCCGGTCGCCGATCACCTGCTCCCGTTCCTCGCGGGTCAGCAGCGGAACGGCGGCGACCGGCGTCGTGGGCTGTTCGGCGAACGTCTTGAGCAGCAACCTCAGACGGGAGCCGATCAGTTCGACACGTTCGGCGTCGAACAGATCGGTGCGGTAGTTGAGTTCGAGCCGCAGGCTGGGGCCGGGGACGGCGAAGACACTCAGGGGGTAGTGGGTCGATCCGGTGATCTCCTGCTGTCCGGCCGCATCCTTGTCCCCCTCCAGCAGCGTCACTCGCAGGCCGGCCGGACCGTCCTGGACGGCCTCCCAGTCGAAGGGCGCGTTGCCGAAGCCGGTGGAGGTGTCGAAGAGAGCGCCGAGCCCGGCCAGCCGCTGCACCTCGGCCAGTCCCAGGTGGTGGTGCGGGGCGAGCGCGGCCTGCTCGTCCTGGATCCGGGCGAAGAGGGCGGCCATCGCGTCCTCGGGGGCGATCCGTACCCGTACCGGGATCGCGTTCATGAGCAGGCCCACGACCGAGTCGACCCCGGGGAGCTGTGGCGGGCGGCCGTGCACGGTCTGGCCGAAGACCACGTCGTCGCGCCCTGTCAGCAGCGAGAGGAGCAGCGACCAGGCGCCCTGGACGACGGTGTTGAGCGTGAGGCCGTACTCCCGGGCGGTCGCGGTCAGCGCTTTGGTCGCCTGCTCGGACAGCGTCACGAAGGCCAGCCCGGGCATCGCCTCCGCGAAGGGCGCGCCGGGGGCGACGAGTGTCGGTTCGTCCAGACCGTGCAGGGCGTCGCGCCATGCCTGTTCCGCGGCGGGCCGGTCCTGGCGGGAGAGCCACCTGAGGAAGTCCGAGAAGGAGGTGAGGGGGCCAGGTCCGGCGTCGTCGCCGTCGCTCCGGTAGAACGCCAGCAGGTCCTGGAGGACGAGTGGCAGGGACCACCCGTCCAGCAGAATGTGATGGTAGGTCATGACGAAGGCATGGTGGTCGGGCGCCAAGCGGATCAGCGCGAACCGCATCAACGGTGGCGCCCCCATCTCGAAGCGGCGCAGCCGCTCCTCCTCCAGGAAGGCCAGCAGCCTCGACCGCCGTCCGGACTCGGACTCCGCCGACAGGTCGAGTTCCGTCCACGGCGTCTCCACGACGCGGCGGACCAACTGCACGGGTTTCCCGTTGGCGCGCAGCCGGAAACCGGCCCGCAGGGCGGCATGGCGGCGGAGCGTGGCGGAGCAGGCCGCGCGCAGACGCTCCGCCGAGATCTCCCCGGTCAGTTCGAAGCCGGCCTGGATGTTGTAGACGTCCACCGTCTCGGAGTCGTACAGCGCGTGGAAGAGCATGCCCTCCTGCAGTGGCGTGAGGGGCAGCGCCATCTCGATCGGCGACTCGGTCGCTTCGTTCACTGTGAGGTCATCCCCGTGAGCGGTCGGTGGTGGCGGTGACAAGGCGGCGGGCGGTGTGCGGAGGACGCCGACGCGGCCGACAGCGCGATGCTGCCGCACGGTTCGCGTGCGGGGACAGGCAGTGGACCGGCAGCTTCCCCGCCCGGCTCCCGCCCTCAGCGCAGCGTCGTTTTGAGGGCGTCGAGCGTCGCGGGCGCGCCGGTGAAGAGGTAGTCGTGCCCGCCGGGCAGCAGCCGGAGGGAGAACTCGCCCGCCGCGCAGTCCCGCCAGCGCTCCAACTGCTCCCCGCTGATCAGCGGGTCGTCCGTACCGCCGAGGACATGCAGCGGGCAGTCGACCCGCTCCGGGCCGGGGGCCAGGTAGGCCTCCGTGAGGGCGAGGTCGCGGCGGACGGTGCGCAGCGCGTGCCGCAAGTACGCCGGATAGCGTGACAGTTCCGAAGGAATGCCGCCGAAGCTGTTCAGCCAGGCGAGCAGCCCGGCGTCGTCCCGGTCCGATACGCGGCGGCGCACCGGGGTGTGCGGCGGCCGTGCCGCGGACACCAGCAGGGCGCGCGGCGGGGTCAGGCCGCGACGCGCGATCCGGACGGCGATCTCGTAGCCGAGCAGCGCGCCGAAACTGTGGCCGAAGATCGCGTACGGCAGGTCGAACTCGTCCGCGATGCCGTCGATCACCGCGTCGGCCAGTTCCTCCATGGTCTCCGGCAGCGGATCCGTGCCGCGTACGCCCCGGCCCGGCAGCTCCACCGTCGCGAGCTCCATGCCGGAGGGCGGGGCGAGACGCCACGGGGCGAACGAGGCCGCGCTGCCGCCCGCCTGCGGCAGACAGAACAGCCGCGTCCGGGGCCGTGACGCGCGGACCCGGCCCACGATCCAGGGACAGTCGTCATCGGGAGCCGGTGCGCCTCGCGAACCGGACGGGTTCCCTGAGCGGGTGGGTGGTGCGACGGCGGTCATGCGCGTCCCGCCCCTTCGGTCGGCCGACGGTCGTGCGGGGCGGCAGCCCCTCCGGGGCATCATGGTTCGGCGGGTGGCGGCGGGGCCAGGCAGGGGACCGGCAACCGGTCTGCCGCCAAGTTGCCCCACGGGGTGCCTGGAGAGCTGTTCCGGGGCGCGTCAGACTCCACGAGCGTCAGTCCTGTTCCGTGCCCGAGGGGTGGACCGTAATCCAATGACCACAGTTCCGGACTCGGTGACCGGCTCGGCGGCCGCTCCCGGCGGGTCTGCCGCCACGACCGGCTCGGCCGAATCGACCTTCTTCACACTGGACACCGTCACCGCGGACCTCATGGAGGTCGACGCGATGTTCAAGGCCATCCTGAACTGGGACTACGGCCAGCGCGACAGCCGGGTGTGGAACCTCTACGAGAAGAACAAGGTCTCGCAGTGGAACGCCACCACCGACATCGACTGGGACCACGAGATCCACTTCGGGTCGGAGTTGTCGGAGGAGAGCGGGGGGAGACTCGCGTCCTTCGTCGTCGGCGAGGGAAGCCCCGTGCCCCGCGAACTGCTGACGCAGTTCCGCTGGCAGTACCAGTCGTGGATGTGCAGCCAGTTCCTGCACGGCGAGCAGGGCGCGCTGGTGACCACCGCCCGGCTGGTGGAGACGGTGCCGGACATGGATGCCAAGACCTACGCGGCCTCGCAGGTCGCCGACGAGGCGAGGCACGTCGAGGCGTTCGCCCGCTATGTCGACGAGAAGCTGGGCGATTCCTACCCGATCAATCCCGGGCTCAAGACGTTGCTGCACGACCTGCTGTCGGAATCCCGGTGGGACATCGTCTACCTCGGCATGCAGGTGGTGGTGGAGGGGCTGGCGATCACCGCGCTGCGGCTCGCGAGCAGCGGCTTCGGGGACCCGATCATCCGGCAGATCACCAAGATGGTCGCGAGCGACGAGGCCCGGCACATCGCCTTCGGGGTCACCGCGCTCACCGGCATGTACGGGCAGGTGACCGCCGCCGAGCTGCGTGAGCGCGAGGACTTCCTGCTGGAGGCCATCCAGCTGATGTCGCGCCGGTTCATGCTGCGCGAGGTCTGGGAGCGGATGGACCTCGACGTGGAGAAGGGGCTGCTGTTCGCCCGGACGAACCCGATGATGGCCACCTACCGGCAGATGCTGTTCCAGCAGGTCATCCATGTCCTGCGGCAGTTGGGCATGCTCTCGGACCGGGTCAAGAGCCTGCTGCTGGCGGAGAACCTGGTGCGTCCCGAGATCATGGCGGTGACGCGCTGACTCCGGGCTCCTCCACCGTCGCGCCGGTGCCGATGTCACCTCGGGTGACATCGGCACCGGCGTTCCCGCTTCCCTCGCCTTCCTCCCGTCCTACTTCTTCGCCGCGCGGAAGCCGTTGACGACCGCGATCAGGCTCGCGACCAGGACGATCAGCGCCACTCCGGTGTAGACCTCGGACGTCGTGTTGTCGGTGACGTCCGCCAGGAAGTCCGGGTTGAAGATCTGCCGCTGCTGGAGGACCCAGGCCAGCGGCAGCACGAACACCGCCTGGGCGACGGCGTGCAGGACGGCCAGCCGGCTGGTCCAGCCGTGCGTGACCACACGGACCAGAGCGAGCACGAAGAGGCCGGCGAGCCCGATGAGGATCGGCCACATCCACCCCGACCACAGGTCCGGGTCGAGTACGGCGATCCGCTCCCCGCCGTCGGTCCCGTAGGGCTCGGAGAGCTGCTGCCAGACGGTCAGGCCGAGCAGCAGCGCGTACCAGACCGCCGTCAGGACGGCACCGGTGCCGGCCTTCTGGGGCTCACGGGTCTCGGGCAGGTCGTCGGGGGTCCAGTCGGTGGTACGGATGAGAGTCCCCTTCCGATGGCCGACGCGCTCGGCGACGGCGAACAGCACGGTGAGTACGGTGACCATCTGGGCGCCCACGGTGAACACCGTCTCGACGCCGGCGCCCACGGCCGCCCCGAGGCCGTTGTCGTCCACGATCTCCAGCAGCACGAACACGGCGGTGAGCACCGGCAGCACGGTGGTCAGCAGGAAGACCAGCAGCCGGATGTAGGTCGGGTAGAGATCGGGGCCGATCAGGGCGAGCGGCCGGTCGGTGTAGCGCGCGGCGTGCCGGATCGGATCGCCCATCTCGCTCAGCACCTCGCGTTCGACCGCCTCGGGACGGGCCGGGTCGCGTGCTTCGATGGTGTCGGCGATGGTGGTGCGCAGCTCGTCGGCGATGTCGTCGCGCTGATCCGCGGGCAGTCGTCGGACGACCTCGTGCACGTAGCGCTCGGTGAGCGTGTTCGTGCTCATCCATTCTCCTTGGTAAGCCGTGAGATCGAGGCGACGAGGTCCTGCCATTCGCGCACCAGTGAGGTGCGTACCCGGGAGCCCTCGGGGCTCACCCGGTAGAACTTCCGTGGCCGGGACTCGTCGGTGTTCCATTCGCTGGTGAGCAGGCCTTGCTTCTCGAGTCGGCGCAGCAAGGGGTAGAGGGTGTTGCCGTCGACGGTGACACCCGCGTCGTTGAGTGTCTCCAGCAGCGCGTAGCCGTACTGCGGCTTGCGGAGCAGCGCGAGGCAGGCCAGGACGACCGTGCCGCGCCGCAGCTCCTGGGCCTGGCCAAGAGCGATCTCTTCTGTAGCCATGCGCCGCACTATACTGTGCGGCACACACTATTGTCACGCGTACGGTTCGCCCGGGACGGATCAGTCCGCCGCGACCTGCGCCTTCTCCCTCTCCGCCGCCGCGTCCTTCTCCTTCACCTTTTCCGCCTCCGCGTCCTCCTCCACCTCCGCCGTCAGCGGCCGGGTCGTCGCGTCGAACTCGCCCGCGCAGAGCGCCTTCCAGATGACCCTCCGGCGCGGCTTTCCGCTCGACGTGACCGAGACACCGCCACGGGGCAGCTCGACCATGTGGAGCTCCGCGTCGCCGAGCCATGCGGAGAGAACCTCGTGGGCGGCCTCCCGCCAGCCGGGCCGCACGCCGCCGAACACCGCCACGCCGGTCGGCACCCCGTCGCGTACCCCCAGCAGGACGGCGACGCGCCGCTCGGGAATGCCCCGGTGGTGCAGCAGGGCCTCCAGACTCTCGGCGAAGACCATCTTCCCGTTCACCTTCAGCCCGTCGCCGAGCCGGCCGATCACGAAGAGCTGGCCGTCCCGCAGGAACCCCGCGTCACCGGTGGCGAGGCCCCCGTCACCGACGCTGGTACCGGAGGCGGACCCGGTGGCACCGATGTACCCGCTCGCGATCGACACCCCGGTGACGACGATCTCGCCGACCCGCCCGTCCGGCAGTTCCTTACCCTCCTCGGACAGGATCCGCACCGTCCTGCCCTCCAGCGGACGGCCGCAGCCGACCACCGCCGCTCCGGCGAGGGACGCCGCGTCCCCGGCGTCCGGCGCCTGCGCCGACCAGCCCTCCCCGGGGGCCAGACCGGTCACCGCGAGGGTCGCCTCGGCGCTGCCGTAGGCGGGGAGCAGCGCGCCGCGGTCGAGACCGTGCGGCCCCAGCAGGGCGTGGAAGTCATCGAGCACCTGCCGGTCGACCCGCTCCGCGCCGATGATCACGCACCGGACCGAGTCGAAGCGCAGCTCCCGCAGGTCGGCCGGTCTCACCCGGCGAAGGATGTACGCCAGTCCGAAGTTGGGCATGGCCGTCATGACGGCGCCCTGGTCGCTGATGCAGCGCAGATACCGCAGCGGCGAGCGGATGAAGTCGTCCGGCTGCATCATCCAGCCGTCGAAGCCGGTGACGACGACGTTCAGCAGGAAGCCGACGAGGCCCATGTCGTGGTGGACCGGCAGCCAGCTGATCGCCGGGTACTGGGGCGCGCAGCCCAGCCACTGCCCCATTCCGGCGAGGTTGGTCCGCAGGGCGTCGGCGGAGATCAGCACGCCGCGTGAGAAGCCGCTCGACCCGGAGGTGAACTGGATCAGCGCGGTCTCCGGCAGCGGCATCGGCCGCTCCAACGGCTGCGCGCCGAGGACGAGTTCGTCGAAGGCGACCGGCTCCTTCAGCCCCAGCCCACTCGCGATCTTACGGATCTGCTCCAGCGACTCGTCGTCGCAGATGGTGAACCGGGGCGCGGCCGTCCCGAACAGATGGCTCGCGTGCCTCTCGTACTCGTCGGCGTGCTGGAAGGCGAAGGGCGGAGGGATGGAGCACGGCGTCGCACCGGCCGCCAGCGCGCCGAAGAAACCGGCGACGAAACCCGGACTGGAGCGCAGCACCAGGGCGACGACGTCGCCCTGCCCGACCCCCTGGGCCCGCAGGGCGGCGGCGGTTCTCAGCACCAGCGCGGCCAGATCGCGGTAGGACCAGAAATCCCATCCGTCGGCGGAGTCCGCGTAGTACAGGCCGCGCTCGGTGGACGGCTGGTCCAGCCAATCGAGCAGGCCTCGGTCCCGGTCTCCCAACGTCCCTGTCCTCTCCAGAAGTTCGTGGCACGTCCGGCACACGCGAGGCGTGGCGCCGTGCCCGGCTCGCCGCAGCATCACCCGCCTCCCGTACGAGAACCAGGCAAGCGGCCGGTAACTCGGCGCGGACCGGGCGGCATTTCGAACAGCGCCGCTGATTGCCGGTTCGGTTGCCTGGTTTCCGCACCGGCGGGCGATGCAGCATCGTCGCGAGATCCGGGCCTCCAGGCTCGCGGGGATGCACGAGAGAGCGGTTACGACCCGATGACTTCACGCGCCGAGAACGGTCTGCTGCCGCTGACGGCGGCCCAGCGGGGGGTGTTCTTCGCCCAACGGCTCGACCCCGCCAACCCGGCCTACAACACCATGGTCGCCATGGAGGTACGCGGGCCGCTGGACGGCGGGCTGCTCCAGCGCGCCATCCGCCGGGCCGAGGGGGAGAGCGGAAGCTTCGACGTCGAACTGGTGGAGCGGCCGGACGGCACGTACCAGCGGCCGGTCCCGCCCGGCTGTTCGACGTGGCAGGAGTACGACCTCAGCGGCGAGCCGGACCCTCTCGCCGCCGCGCGGACGCTGATCGACCGTGACCGCGCCAACCCGCTCGACCTGGAGAAGGACGCGCTGTCGGCGCACATCCTCATACGGGTCGGAGCCGATCACCACGTCTGGTACCAGCGCAGCCACCACATCCTGTCCGACGCCTTCGGGTCGGTGCTGCACTCGCGCCGGATCTCCGCGTGCTACGAGGCGCTGGCCGCCGGGACGGAACCCGACGGTGAACCGCTGGGCCGGCTCCAGGACCTGCTGGCGGACGAGAGCGCCTACCGCGCGTCCGCGGACTACACCGCGGACCGGGCGTACTGGGCCGGCGTCTTCGCCGACCGGCCCGAGACGGCCGCTCTGGCGCCGGGAGCACCGACGGCCGCGGCGGGCATGGCGATCGCCACGACGACGATGCTTCCGCCGGCCGGACTGCGGGCGCTGCACACCGCCGGGCGCGACGCCCGCACTCCCTGGACGGTGCCGATGCTGGCGGCGGTCGCCGCCTATCTGCACGGGATGACGGGTGCCCAGGACCTGACGATCGGGGTGCCCACCACCGCGCGGCTCGGGGCGAGGTCCCAGAACGTGCCCGGCATGCTGTCGAACACGCTTCCGCTGCGGATCACCGTCGACCCGTCGGCCGACCGCGCCCAGCTGGTGCGGCAGGTCGCGCGGCGTCTGGGGGAACTGCTCACCCACCAGCGCTACCCGTACGACGAACTCCGGCGTGACCTGCGCATGCTCGGCACCAACGAGCAGCTCTTCGGGGTGCTCGTGAACATCATGCCGTCGGGGTCCGAGACCGCGTTCACCGGCCGCGAGGCCGAGGTGATGGCGCTGTCCGGGGGACCCGTCACCGACCTCAACATCACCTGCCACCCCGATCCGGGCGGCCGGGGCATGCGCATCGAGTTCGAGGCCAACCCCGACCGGTACGACATCGCCGAACTCCACACCCACCAGGACCGGTTCACGGACTTCCTCGCCCGCTTCCTGGCCACTCCCGCGGATGTGCCGCTCGCCCGCGTCGAGGTCCTGACCGCGGCGGAACGCGCGCGGACCCTCGCCGCGGGCAGCCCCCGGCCGTACGCGGAACCCGTCGTCCCGCGCACCTTCCCGCAGCTGTTCGAGGAGCAGGCCGGGCGGACCCCGCACGCGTGCGCCGTGCTCTCCCCGTCCGAGTCCCTCGACTACGCGGCGCTCAACACCCGCGCCAACCGACTGGCGAGGGTGCTGGTCGAGCACGGTGCCGGCCCCGAGAGGCTGGTGGCGGTCGCCCTGCCGCGCGGCAGCACCGCCCTGACCGCCACGGTGGCCGTGCTGAAGTCGGGCGCGGCCTGTCTCCCGGTCGACCTCGACTACCCGCGGTCCCGGGTCACCGCCATGCTCGACGACACCGCACCGCTGCTGCTGCTGACGGCCCGCGCCGCCGACGACCCCACGCTCGCCCCCACGGTGCCGCGCCTTTACCTGGACGAGGCGGCCGCTCCCGTCGGCCACCCGCCGACGGGCGGCGACACCGACGGCGACGATCTCGACGACCGGGACCGCCGCACGCCTCTGCGCCCGACGCACCCGGCGTACGTCATCTACACCTCCGGGTCGACCGGCAGGCCCAAGGGCGTCGTCGTCACGCACACCGGACTCGCCGCGCTGACACGCCACCAGAGCGACCTGCTGCGCCTGACGCCCGGGACCCGCGTCCTCCAGTTCTCCTCGCCCAGCTTCGACGCCTCCGTATGGGAGCTGTGCACGGCGCTCCTCACCGGCGCCGCCGCGGTGGTCGCCCCGGCCGAACGGCTCACGCCCGGGCCGCCCCTGGCCGAGCTCGTCGCCGAACTCGGCGTCGACTGTCTGCTGCTGGCCCCGTCCACGCTGGCGGCCCTGCCGGCCGGGGGGCTCCCGGACGGGATCAACCTGGTCGTCGGCGCCGAGGCGTGCCCACCGGACCTGGTCGCCCGCTGGTCGCCCGGCCGGCACATGGTCAACGCCTACGGCCCCACCGAGTCCACGGTCATCGCGACCCAGACCGGCGCCCTGTCCGGGCGGACCGTCCCGCCCATGGGCCGCGCTGTCCCCGGCACCCGCGTCCGGCTGCTCGACGACGCGCTGCGGCCGGTGCCGCCCGGAGTGGCGGGCGAGGTGTACCTGAGCGGTGACGGGCTCGCCCGCGGCTACCTCGGCCGACCCGGAACCACCGCGGAACGGTTCGTCGCCGACCCCTTCGGCGCGCCCGGCACCCGGATGTACCGGACGGGAGACGTGGCACGCCGGTCGGAGAGCGGCGAGCTGTCCTACCTGGGCCGCGCCGACAGCCAGGTCAAGATACGGGGCTTCCGCATCGAACTCGGCGAGGTGGAGAGCGTTCTCGCCGAGGCACCCGGAGCCGACCGGGCCGTGGCGGCCGTCCGAGAGGACCGGCCGGGCCACCGGCACCTGGTGGCCTACGTGACCCCGGCCGCCTCCGGTGGGCGGCCGGACGTGGGCGCGTTGCGTGAGTTCGTGGCGGGGCGGTTGCCGGAGTACATGGTGCCGGCGGTGGTGATGGTGGTGGAGTCGTTCGCTCTGACGCCGAACGGGAAGGTGGACCGGGGGGCGTTGCCGGTGCCGGAGTTCCGGGCGGCGGGGGCGTACCGGGCTCCGGTCACCGAGCGGGAGCTGGTGTTGCACGAGGTGTTCGCGGAGGTGCTGGGGCAGTCGCGTATCGGCGTCGACGACAGCTTCTTCGACCTCGGCGGCGACTCCATCATCGCCGTACGGGTGGCGTCCGGGGCCCATCGGGCCGGACTCGCCATCGCCGTCAAGGACGTCTTCGTCCACAAGACCATCGCCAAGCTCGCCGAGACGGCCGAGGACGTCGGCGAGCGGTCCGCGACCGCCCGTACCGGGGACCTGGTGCGGATCGACGCGGAAGAACTCGACGAGCTCGAAGCCCAGTGGGGGACAGCACCGTGAGACAGACATCCCTGGAAGCGGTCCTGCCGCTCTCGCCGTTGCAGCAGGGCATTCTCTTCCACGCCCTCTACGAGGAGGGACGAGCCGACAGCCGGAGCGTCGACTTCTACAACGTCCAGACGCCGCTGGAGCTGACCGGGGCGCTCGACACCGACCTGCTGCGTGCCTCCTGCGGCGCGCTGGTCGGCCGGCACGCGAGCCTGCGGGCGGGATTCCTGCGCCGCCGCTCCGGCGAGGCCGTCCAGGCCGTCGCGCGGGCGGTCGAGCCGCCGTGGGAGGAGATCGACCTCTCCGGCTTCGGCCAGGAGGAACGGAAGCCACGCCTCTCCCGGCTGCTCACCGAGGAGCGCGCGAGGCGCTTCGACATGGCGAAGCCGCCGCTGCTCCGGTTCACGCTGATACGGCTCGCCCCCGACCGGCACATCCTGCTGATCACCAACCACCACATCCTGCTGGACGGCTGGTCGTTGCCCCTGATCCTGGGCGATCTGTTCCGCATCTACGGGGCCGGCGGCACGGCCGAGCGGCTGGAGCCGACGGTGCCCTTCCAGGACTATCTCGGCTGGGTCGGCGAGCAGGACAGGGAACAGGCCGAGCGGGCCTGGAAGGGCGTGCTCTCGGGGGTCGACGGCGCCACGCTCGTCGCGGACGGCGCCGGCACTGGCTCCTCGGACCGGGGACAGCGTCGCGTCGTGACGGAGCTGTCCGACCGGGCGGCGGCGGAACTCGCCACCCTGGCCCGGAGCCGCGAACTCACCATCAACACCCTGGTCCAGGGCGCCTGGGCGCTGCTGCTGACCGAGCTGACCGGACGCCAGGACGTCGTCTACGGGAACACCGTCGCGGGCCGCCCGCCGGAGCTGCCCGGCAGCGACCGCATGGTGGGCCTGATGATGAACACCGTGCCCGCCCGGGTACGGGTCGATCCGGCGGAGCCGGTGGCGGAGCTGCTGGCCCGCATCCAGCACGACCACACGACCGTGATGGGCCACGAATACCTCGGCCTCGCCGAGATCCACCGCGCCGTCGGCGCCACCGAACTCTTCGACACCACCGTCGCCTTCGAGAACGTTCCCGTGGAACAGGCCGTCCAGGGCGCCTCGGTGCCCGGGCTCGACGTCGGCCTCCTGCGGGACGCCGTCGACGAGGCGTTCGAGGGCACCCACTACCCGCTGAGCCTGGCCGTCCACCCCGGCAGCCGGCTCCGCTTCGAACTCAACTACCGCGAGGACGTCTACAGCGCCGACGCCGCGAGCGGACTGCTGCGGCGGCTGACCGGTCTGCTGGAGGACATCGCCGCCCGGCCCGACGAGCAGGCCGGCAGGCTCCCCTCGCGGACGGACGCCGAGCGGCGCGAGATCCTGCGCGAGGCGAGCGGACACGCCGTCGAGCGGCCGGCCGGCACGCTGCCCGGTCTCTTCGAGGCACAGGTCCGTGCGACGCCCGACGCGGTGGCCGTCACGGACGGCACGACCAGCCTCACCTTCGCTCTGCTCAACGCCGACGCCAACCGCCTGGCCCGGCTGCTCGCAGCCCGTGGCGTGGGGCCGGGCGACCTCGTCGGCGTCGCCGTGCCGCGCTCCACGGACGCCGTGGTGGCGATCCTGGCAGTCCTCAAGTCGGGCGCGGCGTACCTGCCGATCGACGTCGACCACCCCGCGGAGCGCATCGCGGCGATCTGCGCGGAGGCCGGGCCGGCCCTCGTCCTGGCCTCCGTCGCCACGGCGGGCGACGTACCCGAATCGGTGCCGGCGCTGCTGCTCGACGAGGCCATTCCGCCCGCGGACGGGACGGACCTCGACGACGACGACCGTACCGGTGCGCTGCTGCCCGCCCACCTCGCGTACGTCATCTACACCTCGGGCTCCACGGGGCGCCCCAAGGGTGTGGCCGTGGAACACCGCAACCTGGCCAACATGTTCCACAGCCACCGGGCGAACTTCTTCGAACCCGAGCGGGCGAGGGCGGCCGGCCGGCCGCTGCGTGCCGCGCTCACCAACTCGCTCGGCTTCGACGCCTCCTGGAGCCAGCTCCTGTGGATGGTGGCCGGACACGAACTGCACATCGTCGGCGACACCGTGCGCAAGGATTCCCTGGCACTCGTCCGCCACGCGGCAAAAGCACGGATCGACGTCATCGACACCACACCCTCCGTCGCCCGGCAGATGCTCGACGCGGGCATGTTCGAGGCGGCGGGGGAGCGGCACCGCGTGCGTGTCCTCGCGCTCGGCGGCGAGGAGGTGGGCGACGACCTGTGGACCGAACTCCGCGGCGTGCCCGGCCTGTCGGTCTACAACCTCTACGGTCCCGCCGAGTGCACGGTCGACGCGATGCTCTGGCACCCCGGCGGCTCACCCGGTGCGGCGGCGGACCCGCCCGCCATCGGTGTCCCCGCCGACAACACCCGGGTCTACCTCCTGGACGCGTTCCTGCGGCCGGTGCCGGCCGGGGTCGTCGGCGAGCTGTACATCGCCGGTGACGGGGTCGCCCGCGGTTACCTGGGCCGCCCCGGCCTGTCGGCGGAGCGCTTCGTGGCCGACGTGTTCGGCCCGGCGGGCGCCCGGATGTACCGCACCGGCGACCTCGGGCGCCGCCGGCCCGACGGTGTCGTGGAGTACCGCGGCCGGTCCGACTTCCAGGTCAAGGTGCGCGGCCACCGCATCGAACTCGGCGAGATCCAGGCCGTTCTGGCCGACCACCCCTCGGTGGGCCAGGCGGTCGCGGCGGTGTCCGCCGACGCCGAGGGCGCCCGCCGGATCGTCGGTTACGTACGGGCCGCCTCCGGTGGGCGGCCGGACGTGGGCGCGTTGCGTGAGTTCGTGGCGGGGCGGTTGCCGGAGTACATGGTGCCGGCGGTGGTGATGGTGGTGGAGTCGTTCGCTCTGACGCCGAACGGGAAGGTGGACCGGGGGGCGTTGCCGGTGCCGGAGTTCCGGGCGGCGGGGGCGTACCGGGCTCCGGTCACCGAGCGGGAGCTGGTGTTGCACGAGGTGTTCGCGGAGGTGCTGGGGCAGTCGCGTATCGGCGTCGACGACAGCTTCTTCGACCTCGGCGGCGACTCCATCATCTCGATGCAGCTCGCGGCCCGCGCCCACCGGGCCGGACTCGCCATCGCCGTCAGGGACGTCTTCGTCCACAAGACCATCGCCAAGCTCGCCGAGGCGGCCGAGGACATCGAGGGGAAGGCCCCCACGGCGGCGGCGGGCTCCGGCACCGGGCCGCTGCTGTCGCTGAACGACGCCGAGCTGGCGGAGATCACCGCCGACGGACACGAGCCGGCCGACGTACTGCCTCTCACCCCGCTCCAGCAGGGCATGCACTTCCACGCCCTGCTGGCCGCCGACGGCATCGACGTCTACACCGCCCAGGCGCCCGCACGGCTGGAGGGGCCACTGACGTCCGCCGTGCTGCGCAAGGCGTTCGACGCGGCACTCGCCCGCCACACCGGGCTGCGCGTCTCGTTCCGGCTCCTGGCCTCGGGCCGTTCCGTCCAGGTGGTGCACGAGGGGCTGCGCGTCCCGTGGCGGGAGATCGACCTCTCCGGTCACGGTGAGGACGAACGCCGCCGGCGACTGGCGGAGCTGGTCGACGAGGACCGCGTCACCCGCTTCGACCTCACCGCCCCTCCGCTGATGCGGGTCACCCTGGTCCGGCTCGGGGCCGACGACCACGCCCTGCTGACCACCTACCACCACGCCCTGCTCGACGGATGGTCGCTGCCGCTGTTCTTCCGTGACGTCTTCTCCCTCTACGCCCGCGGCGGAGCCGACCGGGGCCGGCCCGTGGCCCAGTTCACCGACTTCCTCGGCTGGCTCGGCCGGCAGGAGGACGAGCGGGCGACGCTGGCCTGGAGCGAGGCCCTGGCCGGCATCGACGAACCGACGCTGGTCGCCCCGGGCGCCGAGGCGGCCACCGCGACCGTGCCCCACCTGGTGACGGAGGTCCTGGACGCGGCGGGGACGGACGCGCTCACCGCCGCGGCGCGCGGCGCGGGCCTGACGCTCAACACGGTCGTCCAAGGAGCCTGGGCGGTGGCGCTCGGACACCGACTGGGGCGCGACGACATCGTGTTCGGCGCGACGACTGCCGGGCGCCCCCCGGAGCTGGCCGGCGTCGAGGAGATCGTCGGCCTCTTCATGAACACCGTAGCCGTACGGGTACGGCTGGACCCCGCGCGATCGCTCGACCACGTCCTGACCGACCTCCAGTCGCACCAGGCCGAGCTGCGCCCGCACCACCATGTCGGGCTCCCCGACGTGCAGCGGGCTCTGGGACTGGGGGATCTCTTCGACACCGTCATCGGGTTCGAGAACACCCCCTTCGACGGGGCGGCCATCCAGGAGCAGGTCCCGGGCCTGCGGATCTCCCTCGACGAGGAGCCCGTATCCGGCGCCTCGCACTATCCGCTCAGCCTGGTCGTCATGCCCGACGAGCGGCTCAGCCTCGAACTCAGCTACCGCGCCGACCTGTTCACGGCCGAGGCGGCCGGTGCGCTGCTCGCCCGGGTGCGCAAGGTCCTCGACTCCTTCGTGCGCGACCGGACCGTACCCCTGGGCCGGATCGACCTGCTCACGGACCGGGAGCGCGGTCAGCTCCTGGCCGCGGCGCAAGGGGCGGCCCACGAGCGGACGGCGACCTTCCCCGAACTCTTCGAGGAGCGGGTACGGGCCGCACCCGACGCCGTCGCGGTGTACGACCACGAACTGGCCCTCACCTACGGGGACCTCGATGTCCAGGCCAACCGGCTCGCCCGCGCGCTGGTGGACCGGGGCATCGGTCCGGAGTGTGTCGTGGCGATCGCCATGCCGAAGTCGGCGCGGTCCGTCCTGGCGGTCCTGGCGGTCCTCAAGGCCGGCGCGGCCTATCTTCCGCTGGACCTCGGCTACCCGCCGGACCGGCTCCGCTACCTGATCGATGACGCGCGGCCGGATCTCGTCCTCACCACCGGTGAGGGCGCGGCGGTCATGGCCGAGGCCGGTGCGGGGGAGGTGCTGTGCCTGGACGGGCCCGGGCCGGATGCCGAAAACGCCACCCAACTCCTGAACGCAGAAGAGGAGTTGACTGCCGGCCTCTCCGGGGCGACTCTCACCGACGCCGACCGGGTATCGCCGCTGCGGCCCGCGAACGCCGCCTATCTGATCTACACCTCCGGGTCGACCGGCCGCCCCAAGGGCGTGGTGGTGTCCCACCTCGGGATCGCCGCCCTGATCGCCCAGCAGCGCGACGGGCTCGCCCTCCGTGCGCGGGAACGGGTGCTGCTGTTCGCCTCGCCGAGCTTCGACGCGTCCGTATGGGAACTGGCCACGGCGCTCCTGACCGGGGCGAGCGCGGTGACCGCGGACCCCGACGAGCTGCTCCCCGGACCGGCCCTCGCGCGGACCGTGGCGCGCCACGGTGTGACCGCGCTCCTGCTGCCGCCGTCCTCGCTCGCCGTGCTGCCCGAGGACGCCCTGCCCTCCGGGGTCACCCTCGTCGTGGGCGGCGAGGCGTGCCCGCCGGACCTGGTCGCACGCTGGTCGGCCGGGCGCCGCATGGTCAACGCGTACGGTCCCACCGAGGCGACCGTCATGGCGACGATGAGCCGCCCGCTGTCCGGGCGGACCGCTCCGCCGATGGGCGGCCCGGTCGTCGGCGCCCGGGTCCAGGTGCTGGACGACTCCCTGCGGCCGACGCCCGTCGGGGTGGCGGGTGAGCTCTACCTGGCGGGCGAGGGCCTCGCCCGCGGCTATCTGCGGCGGTCCGGGCTCACCGCGGAGCGCTTCGTGGCCGACCCGTACGGCCCGCCGGGCGCGCGGATGTACCGTTCGGGCGACCTGGCGCGGCGCACGGCGGACGGGGGCCTGGAGTACCTGGGCCGCGTCGACGAGCAGGTCAAGGTACGGGGCTTCCGTATCGAGCCGGGCGAGATCGAGGCGGTGCTCGCCGCCGACCCCTCGGTGGGGCAGACCGTCGTGGTCGTACGGGAGGACACCCCCGGCTCACCACGCCTGGTGGCGTACGCGGCCCCGGTGACGGCCGGCCGGCTCGACCCGGCCGCGCTCCGTGAACGCGTCGCCGCCGTACTGCCGGAGCACATGGTGCCCGTGGCCGTCGTCGCCCTCGACCGCCTGCCGGTGACGCCGAGCGGCAAGCTCGACCGCGCCGCTCTGCCCGCCCCCGACCTCTCCGGAGCCGACGGCGGCCGGGCACCGCGGACCGAGCGCGAGAAGCTGCTGTGCGCGTTGTTCGAGAAGGCCCTCGGCACGGAGGGCGTCGGCATCGACGACAGCTTCTTCGACCTGGGCGGCGACTCGATCGTCTCCATCAAGCTCGTCACGATGGCCCACGCCGAGGGTCTGGACATCGCCCCGCGCGACGTGTTCGCCCACAAGACCGTGGCGGCGCTCGCCACCGCGGTCAAGGACCTGGTTCCGGCGGCGGACGCCGACGAGGCCGACTCGCAGGAACCGCTGATCACCCTGGACCAGAGCGAACTCGACGAGTTCGCCGAGGACTGGCGGTAGCCGCCCCATCGCAGAGGGGGCCGACGCACCACCGCACACGCACCACCGCACCGAGCGCCATCGCCGGACCACGAAAGGCCTGGACCCTGCCAGGCCGGCCCGGTGCGCACCACCACGCGGCCCGGCCACCCGGCGCGGACCGCACAGGACCGAACGACGGACGACCCGAGCGGTCACGACCAGGTGAGGACAACCGACATGACCACTAGCACCCCGACTGTTGACGTACCTTCCCCGGACGTGGCCGCGGTGGCCTCCCCGGGGAGCGACCGCGGCGACACACCCGCCGAATACCACCTGGACGCCACCGAAGTCACCCAGCTGGAGGAGGCCGCCGCACGGCTCCGTGCCGCCCACGGGGCGCCCGGCCTGCCGGACTTCTACGACCACGCCCCGACCGCCGAGGAACTGCTCCCCGCCGGCCTGCGCCGTTTCCTCCTCTCCTACCGCAGGACCGAGAGGTCCGCCGCATGCCTGGTGCACGGTTTCCCGGTGGACGACGCGCTGATCGGACCCACACCCGACCACTGGCGCCACGCCATCCGCTCCGACGCGGCCCGGTCCCAGGAGCTGTGGCTGGCGATGTGCGGCATGGCACTGGGCGACCCGTTCGGCTGGGAGACCCTCCAGGAGGGGCGCATCATCCAGAACATCCTGCCGATCCGGGGCGACGAGCAGCGGCAGAGCGGCTACGGCAGCGAGAGCCTGCTGGAGTTCCACACCGAGGACGGCTTCCACCCCGACCGCTGTGACTACCTCCTGCTCTTCGGACTGCGCAACCCCGGCCCGGTGCCGACCATCGTCGCCTCCGTCCGTGACGTCCGGCTGAGCGAGCACGACCGCGCGGTACTCGCCGAGCCCCGCTTCCGGATCATGCCGGACACCGAGCACATACGGCAGCTGGAGGCCCTGGACCCCGCACATCCCGCGCTGGAGAAGCTGTACGGGATGATCCACGGCGCCGATCCGACCCCCGTTCTGTCGGGCGACCGTTTCCATCCCTACCTGCGCATCGACCGGCCGTTCATGGAGGTCGCACCGGGGGACACCGAGGCCGAGGGCGCGCTCGACCGGCTGATGGCCGAGCTGCACCGGGTGCGGCGGGACGTCGCCGTGGGCCCCGGCTCGCTGCTCATCGTGGACAACTACCGGGCCGTCCACGGCCGCCGGTCGTTCACGGCCCGGTACGACGGCACCGACCGCTGGCTGAAGAAGCTCACCGTCAGCCGCAATCTGCGCCGCAACGTCAGCGGATACGTACGCGGCAACCACCGCGTCATCGTCTGAGCCGGTCGGGCGGAAGGATCAGGAGAGGCATCATGCGCACAGTCATCGTGTCCGGCGCGTCCAGCGGTATCGGACTCGCCACCGCCGAGCGGTTCGCCCGCTCGGGCGACCACGTGGTCAATCTCGACATCCAGGCGCTCACCGGGGGCGCGGCGGACGGTCCTCGCGAGGGGGGAGGCGAGATCCGGACGGTCATGCTCGACATCGCCGACTGGACCGCCGTGGGCGGGGCCGTCGACCGGGTGCACGCCGAGCGAGGCCGCGTCGACGTCGTCATCGCCAACGCGGGCATCAGCGTCCGGCACTCCATCCTCGACCTCACCGAGGCGGACGCCCGGCGCACCCTGGACGTCAATCTGATGGGTGTCCTGGCCCTGTGGCGGCACGCCGTTCCGCACATGCTGCGGGAGGGGCACGGAGTGCTCCTGGCGACGGCGTCCGTCAACGGGTCGCGCGGCTACCCCCTCTACGCGGACTACAACGCTAGCAAGGCGGGTGTCGCCTCGCTGTGCCAGACCTTCGCCGTGGAGCTGAGCCCGCTGATCAGGACGGCGTGTGTCGCCCCCGGCGCCGTACTGACACCCATGCAGCGCGCCGAGTACACCGATGCGATGCTCGATGAGGTCAACGAACGCATCCCGGCCCGGCGGCACGCCCTGCCCGAGGAGATCGCGGACGTGTTCCACTTCCTGGCCTCGCCGCAGGCGTCCTTCATCTCCGGTCAGCAGTTCACCGTGGACGGCGCGGAGACGGCCGGTGCCACCACCGCGTTCTTCCCCGGCCCCACCGAGCCGACGCGCTGACCCGGACGGCGGCGCCCGGCCGCCGTCCGCCCGCGCCCTTCCGCTGTCGCCCGCCCGTAACCGAGTACGAGGAAACCGCCCCATGGACAACCGCCCCGCACTCGATCAGGGTCCGCTCGACGCCGTCGATCTGGCCGATCCGCTTCTGCACGCCCACCACGACCTGGGACCGTTGTGGCGCCGGCTGCGGGACGAGGCGCCGGTGCACTGGCAGCCCGAGAGCGGCAGCCGCCCGGGGTTCTGGGTGATCAGTGGTTACGCGGACGTCGCCTCGGTGCTCGGCGACAGCGCGAGCTTCACCTCGGAGCGGGGCAACGTGCTGGACACCCTGCTCGCCGGCGGTGACTCGGCGGCCGGGAGGATGCTGGCCGTCACGGACGGACAGCCGCACAAGGCGCTGCGCAGCGCCTTGCTGAAGCCGTTCTCGCCGCGCTCCCTCGACGTGGTGGTAGAGAGCGTGCGGCGGGGTACCCGGCGGCTGGTCGAGGAGGCGGTGGAGCGGGGCGAGGTGGACTTCGCCGCCGACGTGGCCGCGCACATCCCGCTCGCCGCCATCTGCGACCTGCTCGGCGTGCCGCCCGCCGACCGGCAGCACATCATCGAACTGACCTCCTCCGCCCTGTCCACCGAGGACGGGCTCCCCAACGAGGAGGCGACCTGGGCGTCGCGCAACGGACTGCTGCTCTACTTCTCGGAGCTGGCCGCAGCCCGGCACGACAAACCGTACGACGACGTCGTCAGCCTGCTGGTGACCAAGGAGATCGACGGGCGGCCCCTCACGCACGAGGAGATCGTCTTCAACTGCTACAGCATCATCATGGGCGGCCACGAGACGACCCGCTTCTCGATGGTCGGCGGGCTCCAGGCGCTGATGGAGCGCCCCGGCCAGTGGCGGGCCCTCAAGTCCGGCGAAGTGACGACGGAGTCGGCGGTCGAGGAGGTACTGCGCTGGACGAGCCCCGCCCTGCACAGCGGGCGGACCGCGACCCAGGACCTCTTCCTCGGCGACCAGTTCGTCGAGGAGGGCGACATCGTCACCACCTGGCTGGCCTCCGCCAACCGCGACGGCCGGGTCTTCGCCGAGCCCGACGAGTTCGACCTCGCGAGGACCCCCAACAAGCACCTGTCGTTCGCCTACGGGCCCCACTTCTGCCTCGGCGCGTTCCTGGCCCGCGCCGAGCTGACGGCCCTCCTGGAGAGCCTGCGCGACCTGGTCGCCGAGGCTCGTCCGACGGGCCCGCCGGCCTACGTGTACTCGAACTTCCTGAGCGGTCTCTCGTCCCAGCCGGTGAGCCTCACCGGAGAGCCGGCAGGGCGTCGAGCACCGCTGCGATCGTCTGCCGGGGGTGGGTGCCCGGGAACGAGTGACCGCCGGGCAGCACCCGGGTCCGGTGCTCCGCCGGTGTGTACGCGGCCCACGGTCTGACCTGTGCCACCGGGGCCACCGGGTCGTCCTCGCCGGCGAAGGTGAAGAGCGGGCAGCCCACGGCGACCGGGTGCGGGACGACGTAGCCCTCGGCGAGGGCCAGGTCGCCCCGGACGGCCCTCAGCAGATCGCTCAGGAAGTCGGGAAAGGCCAGGAGTTCGCGCGGCAGCCCGCCGGTACTCAGCAGCCAGGCGATCAGCTCTTCGTCGGAGCCCGCCGAGACCGGCTCACGCGTCAGGGGCAGATGCGGCGCGCGGAACGCCGACGCCAGCAGCGCACTGGGCGGCCGCAGCCCCGCCCGCTCGATCCGCAGCGTCAGCTCGTACGCCAGCACGGCGCCGAAGCTGTGGCCGAACAGGGCGTAGGGCATGTCCAGTTCGGGCCCGAGCCCGTGGAGAAGGGCCTCGGTCAGTGTGTCGAGATCGTCCGGTACGGGCTCGTCGATCCGCGAGCCGCGCCCCGGCAGCTCCACCGGCGCCAGCTCCATGTGCTCGGGTACGTAAGGCCGCCAGGCATGGAAGACACCCGCGCCACCGCCCGCGGGCGGAAGGCATATCAGCCTCAGGTGAGGGTTCCCGACGGTGAACCGGGCGCAGACCCAGTCGACTGCTGGTGCGCTGTCCGTTGTGCTCATGCCGGTCAGCCTCATGGCCGAGCCCGGTTCCGGCAAGGCAGCCGGGCGGCAACTTGGGCGGGACGGCGGCCCTTCGGCCCGATGGTCGCGCCTCGACGACGGGCCGGTCCTCTTTCCTGGGATCATGCGACTGACGGGGCGTCATGATGCCCTGGACGGACCGCCTGCCGGGTTGCCCGACAGGGGCTAGTTGCCGCGCGCTTGCCGGGCCCGTTGCCTGGGCCCGGTCATCGGCAGGTCCTAGCGTCGACGGCATGACTCACACTCCTGCCGCCATCGGCGCCGAGGCCATCGCTCCTGTGGTGATCGGTATGGTCCAGGTGGTCGCGCCCCGCAAGCTGGACCGGATCGATCTGGACCACCGGCTCGTCGGTGACCTCGGCTTCCACTCCCTGGTTCTCGCGGAGCTCGGATACAACCTGGAGGATCTCTTCACCCTCCAGGCGCTGAATCCTGAGGCCGCCATGAAGCTGGAGCGGGTCAGTGACGTGATCGAGCTGGTCAGCGCAGAGGTGGGCGCGGGCCGGGCGGAGCTGCCCGACGCGGAAGCCCTGAGCGGCATGTTCAGCCGCTACGGCGTCGACAGCCCCCCGGTATGAGCGGCCGCGCGGGCGAGCGCCCGGCCCACGCGCTGGTCGCCGATCTGGAGCGGACGCTCGGTGACCCGGCTGCCGGGAGCGGCCCCTTCAGCTTCGCCGAGATCGTGGCGCACGAGGAGACGGACAGTCTGCCGCCGGGGGCGGTGGAGCTGCTCAGGTCGTGGGGCTTCTCCGGTTACCTGGTGCCCGAGGAGTTCGGCGGCCGGCTCCGTAACCTCGAAGACCTCTTCCTGCTCACCCGTACGCTCGCGCGCCGCAATCTGACGCTCGCGGTGATGTTCGGGTCCGCCCTTCTCGGGGTCAACTCGGTCTGGCTGTGGGGGAACGACGAGCAGCGCGCCAGGGTCGCGGGCGCCCTCCTGGACGGAGAACTCGCCTGCTTCGCGGTTTCCGAACCCGACCACGGCAGCGATCTCGGCACGAACGAGACCATCGCCGAGTCCGACGGTGACGACTTCCTCCTGACCGGGGAGAAGTGGCCCGTCGGCAACGCGACCCGGGGCCGCTTCGTCACCGTGTACGCGGCGATCGACGGTTCGCGGTCCTCTCTGCTGCTTCTTGACAAGGAGCAGATGGAGAAAGGCAGTTGGACCAACCACCCGTTCGTGAAGACGGTCGGGCTGCGCGGTCACGACCTCAGCGGGATCACCTTCGAACGTACCAGGGTGCCCGCCGGCGCACTCCTCGGGCGTCCCGGCGCCGGACTGGTCGGAATCCTTCAGGTGCTCCAGATCACCCGTACGGCGATCGGAGCGCTGTCCATCGGCACCATGGACTCGGTGCTGCGGATCGCGCTGCGTCACGCGCGTGAGCGAGTGCTCTACGGACAGGAGATCTACCGGCTGCCGGTCATCCGGCGGCATCTGGTCCACTCCCATGTGGACCTGCTGATCGCGGAATGCACGGCGCTGCCGGTGGCGCGCTCGCTCTCCATCGTGCCGTCCCGGCTCAGCCTGTGGTCGTCCGTGGTCAAATACCTCGTCCCGACCCTCGGCGAGGAGGTGGTGCGGGAGGCGGCCAGGGTCCTCGGAGCCCGGAGCTATCTGCGGGAAGGCGTGGCCTCCGGCGTGTTCCAGAAGCTCCAGCGCGACCACGCGATAGCGAGCATCTTCGAGGGGACCACGCACGTCAACCTCCACAGCATCGTCTCCCAGCTCCCCGCGGTGGCGCGCGTGGCCGACCGTCCCGCCGTCGGCGGGGAGGAGGTGTTGCGGCAGCTCTTCGACTGGTCCGAGGACGCCCCGCGGTGGCATCCGTCGGGCCGGGCGCTGCGGCTGACCAACGCCAGTGAGGACGAGATCACCCGGGGCTGGGGCCCGGCGGCCGCCGAGGCCCGCCGGATCGCGGATCGCGAACTCGCCGGGCCCGAGGGCGCCGCGCTCGTCAAGGTTCTCGGCGAGCTGTCCCGACGCCGGACCGACTTCTACGCGCGGATCGCCGCCGAGACGCCCGACGCCGCCTCCACGCACGGTCAGGATCAGGCCACCGAGCACAGCGTCCACCACGCGGCCGCCTCCTGTCTCTACACCTGGCTCTACTCCTTCGAGCGGGAGCGCGCGGCGCCGGGCGGCAGTGGATGGCTGGTGCTGGCGCTTCAGCGACTGCTGCGACGCCTGGACCACACGACCGAGCTGGAGGAGAGCTGCCTGCCGTGGCTGGAAGAGCTGATGCTGTCGAGCCTCGAAGGCCCGCGGCACTTCTCGCTGCAGGCCGTCAGGTCAGCTGCCGGGCGGGCGTCGGCATGAGCGGGGCGCCGTCCCCGGCGGCGCGTCACATGGCCCGGCGCCAGGCGCTGCCCGCGAGTACGGGCCGGTCGCGGCCCTGCTCGGCGGAGCGTCCGAGGTCGGTCGGGGCTTCCTCCTGGGTGACCCAGTGCCGCACGAGTGCGTGGACCCCGTATCTGTACTGCTGCCCCCGGTTGATCTGGACCAGTGAGACGTCGGCGAGTTCGGCCAGGAGATGGGCGACGCGTGTGCTTCCGCATCCCCCGCCCGGCTGGGGCGGGATCGCGTCCAGGGAGAACGTGCCGGGGAGCGAGGACAGTTCACGGAGGAGCTGGCGATGAGGGGGAGGCAACAGGTCATAGCTCCATCGCACGCTGTCCGACAGCGTGCGGTGCCGCGACAGGTCGCCGGCGTCGACGTGTGCGAGCAGGTGGAACAGCGTCCTGTCGTGCAGGAGGGTGGTGAGAGGGAGCGATCTGAGCCCTCTCGCGGCCACTTCTATCGCGAGTGGCATTCCGTCGAGGAGCCGGCAGAGCTGCTGCACCAGCGGCATGCGGTTGCCCAGGTCGAGCGTCGGCAGACTTGCCCGTACCCGGCGGAGGAACAGCTCCACCGCGCTCGGCAGCTCGGTGTCCGAGCCGTCCCGCTGGTCGCACGAGAGCGGCTCGACCTCCCAGGTCTCGGCCGCGCCGACGGCCAGGGCGCGGCGCGAGGTCACGATGATCTGGAGCCCGGGATGCTCGTCGAGGAGCTGCCGCGCGATGCGCGCCGTCTGCTGCGAGACATGCTCGGCGCTGTCCAGGACCAGAAGCCGCCGTCCGAGCCCGGCACCGCCCCGCGTACCGCTTTCGTTGCTGGTCAGGCGCCGTACTACACGCGTCAACTCAGCTGCCGAGGCGGCGGGTTCGAGATGCTGGGGCGGGATGTCGTGCAGTTCGGCGACGGCCACTCCGCCCTGGAACAGCGGGCGCAGCCGGGATGCCGCTGCCAGGGCGATGCGGGTCTTGCCCACGCCGCCGGGCCCGGTGAGAACGATGAGCCGGCTGCGCTGCGCGGCGGAGAGGACGTGGCTCAGGTCGGCCTGGCGGCCCACCAACGCGTCGCCCAGGGGCCGGGGCCCCTGCCACGGCGGCAGCGCTGTCGGGTCGGAGTGGAGGTCCGGGGGCTGCCCGAGCGCCGGCCTGCGCCCGCTGTCCCAGGGCGTCGGCTCGGAGAACGCGGTGGTGGTGGCGCCGAGCGCGGTGAGCAGCAGGCTGACGGAGGTCCGACGGGGATTGGTGTTGGAGCCGGTTTCCAGGTTGCGGATGGTCCGGACACTGACGCCGGAGCGGTCGGAGAGCTCCTCCTGCGTCCAGCCGGACAGCCTGCGCTGGTTGACCAGGAAGTCGCGGAGCTGACGGATATCTGTTCTGTCGAAAGAGTAGTGTTCCTTCAGAATCGGCATGTAAGCCCCCCGTGAATTATTAACAGTGCCAGTCGTGCGCATCCGCGCGATGCGAAAATGCGGTCGCCGCATTCTTTATGAGAGCGGTGGTACCGATAGGCGAGCCGTGGCGTTTGTGGCGCCGAGAGGTTCGCGTTTGCGCTGACGAGCGGCTCATTGAGACATCTCCTGCAATTACGGAGGACCCTACTCCAAGACCTCATCCGATTGGGAGATGTGGAGGCGGCAGAAAATTCGGCCGAGCGGCGCGGCTCCGACCACCCCGGCTTTGATCGGCTGTCACACGTCGGCAAGCGCGCGGCCCACCGGTGTACATGCTGAAATCATCAGCATGCGCCTATGCGTGCCTTGTGGAGTGCGTGCATGGGGAGGCAGGGGTGCGGCAAGGACCTGGTTGCCCGTATGGCCTGCGCAGCCCCCGTCGAAGAGGCGGGAAACCGAAGTTCAAGGTGTCCAGCACTGATCGGTCGCCTTTCCTGTCTGGGGGCGTCGGATCGGATGTCGACGAGTCCCCCTACCCCCTGCGGATCCCGGTCACGTCGTCCTTCCGGGCGCCCGGACAGGAAACGCCGCACTCTCCCGGGGTCAATCGGGGCTCCCGGCTCCGAAGAGGCCTTGGCCGAGTCGACGAACGCTCATGACGGCCTGAAAGTACCGCATCGGCGCGCCGTCGAACAGGTAAGATTGGCTTAAAATAACATTGCCGCATGATGAAGCTCACATGTTTCACCGAGTTGGTTGTTCCTGATTGTCCCTATTTTTCCCTGCTTTCGGCGCCAAATCCCCCAAGGGGGCAGGCGGCAAATAGCTGGCCGAAAGTGCCACTACGGACAGGAGGAGGCCGGAACGTGCCGCCCAGCGGCCGGTGAACCCAGCTGGGCCAGGGGATGACGTGGGTGGTTCAGGCGTCGGGGGAACCACGAGGAACGTGCCGTCGGGCCGCAGTCGAACGGTGAAGTCCCGAAAGCCGAAACGGGGTCCCGACCACGGCGAGAATGCCTTGTAGGAAGCCTCCTTGGCGCAGAAGAGCAGACGGTCCAGTGGCAGACCG
Organism: Streptomyces sp. NPDC026589; assembly: GCF_040638385.1. Lineage (NCBI taxonomy): Bacteria > Bacillati > Actinomycetota > Actinomycetes > Kitasatosporales > Streptomycetaceae > Streptomyces > Streptomyces sp. NPDC026589. The sequence continues at coordinate 105,661 of NZ_JBEZYG010000017.1, read as the reverse complement.
GCGGCCGGGGGAAAGTCCTGCCGGAGCCAACTCGCTTCGACGTCCGTGACGATCCGCTCCGCCAGGAAGCGGGAGAGGGGCTCCCGCGGTTCCGCGTCGATGCCCAGAGCGGCGAAGTCCTCGGTCAGCGCGACAGCGGCCGCGCGATAGTTCCGGCAGTGGGTCATGCTCCCCACGACCCCCGCAGGCCAGCCGGGTGCGCCCAGGGGGCCGGGCACCAAGGGCGCCGGGTCCACCCCGAGGGCGGTCAGTGCCGCACGGGCGCACCCGCGCACCGTGGTGAACTCCTTGCGCCGCCCGTCGAACACCCCTTCCACCACTGCCTGTTCGGTGGCGAAGAGGGTGACGGCGCCGTCCGGGCCCTCGTCGTCGAATGCCTCCCGCGCCCGCACCCCGGTGGGCACCACCTCAGCGATCACGCCTCGCCTCCTCCTGCTCGACAACGGGTTACGTGGGCCTCGCGATTCTGCCCGGTAGCGGTGCGCCAGGCCTGCCGCGGGGGCTCGGTCCGGCGGCGGGGCGGGCCGGATCCGCGCCGGGACCATCGAGGTGTCCGACCGTGGTCCGGGCCGTCGAGCGGCAATTCCCGCCCCGTGAGTTGCCGGTGCGCTGCCTGGCCCGGCCCGTTCCCCATCGACCAGCATGCATCGCAGGTCGGCGGCGCACGCCCGGACGAGCGTGCAGACAAAGGACAGGGGACGACTAGCCATGGTGCAGGCGCGTCCCGAAGAGACCGGGCCGGCTCCGGCCGGCCCCCCGTCACTGTGGCGGGACCGCGACTACATGTACTGGTGGTCGGGCAACGGCCTGTCGACGCTGGGCACCAGCGTGTCGACGCTCGCCTTCCCGCTGCTGGTCCTCCACCTGACCGGATCCGCCGCCCAGGCCGGGGTCATCACCGTCCTGCACATGGTCGGCAAGCTGGCCACCCTCGCGGTGGGCGGGGCGCTGGCGGACCGGGTGTCCCGCCGCGCCATCCTGTGTCTCGCGCCGCTGGTCCAGGCGGTGTCGATGGGCGTCGTCGCCCTGCTGGTGTACCGGGGTGCCCCCTCGATCACCGCGATCGGCACGATGGCGCTCGTCAGTGGTCTGGCGGCCGGCCTGCGGGTCGCCGTCTCGATGCCGGTTCTCCGCAGGATCGTGCCCAAGGAGCAGATAGCGACCGCGACGGCCCAAGGCATGGGGCGCGACATGGTCGCCCAGCTGATCGGCGCTCCGCTCGGTGGCCTGCTCTACGCGATGGGCCGCTGGATCCCCTTCCTCTTCGACGCGGTCTCCTTCCTCTTCGTCACCCTGGGCTCCCTGTTGATCCGCCGGCCTCTCGGCCCGGACCGGCACCCCGGCGACGGGCCCAGGTCCAGCCTGGCCAAGGACGTGGGCGACGGCCTGCGCATGATCAGGCGCAGCGACTACCTGGTGTTCACGCTCATCTGGGGCGCTGTGCTCAACGCCGTCGCCGAGGGCTTCATCCTGCTCTTCGTGGTGCTGATACAGCACCGGGGAGGCGGGCCGACCGCGGTCGGTCTCGCCACCTCGCTCGCGGTCACCGGTGGTGTCATCGGAGCGGTCCTCGGCCCTTTGCTGATGGGCAAGTTGGGCGCACGGCGGGTCCTGATCATCTCCGCGTGGGTCTTCATGGCCTCCTTCGCCGTGGTGGTGTCGGTCTCCCAGCCGTGGCAGATCGGCCTGGTGGTGATGGTCGCCATGATCAGCATGGTGCCGATGAACGTCGTGACCGAGTCGTACGAGGTCCGGCTGGTCCCGGACCAGTACCAGGGCAGAGTCGCGGCGACCAGTCGCTTCTTCGTCCAAGGGGTCCAGTGGATCGGCCCGTTGGGCGCGGGCTTCCTCGCCGACGCGGCGGGCGTGGAGCGGGCCATCCTGGTGCTGGCTGCCGCCATGGCCCTGCTGGCCATCACCCTGCACGCGGCGCGGCGGTATCTCAGGGTGCTCGACACCCCGCTGACCGACGTGGAGGAACTGCTCCCGCCGGGCGCCCCGCCCACCGGCGAGGAGAGCGGGCCGGCGACCCCTCCGGAGAGCGACGTCCCCACTCCGGCGACCGGGACCAGGACGCCTGGAGAGGCACAGCAGCGATGACGGGCCTCGGCCCGCCGACCAACACACATGCCCGCCGACCGGAACACATGCCCGCCGACCGGAACGTATGAAGGAAGTCATGGAAGATCTTGTTCAGCCCATATCGCTGACGGACGCCGCCGAAAGTCTGCGGACGGGTGCTGTCGAGCCGCGGAAGTACGCGGCCAGGACCATCGAGCGCATCGCCGAAGTGGACGGTACGGTCCAGTCCTTCGTGGCGGAGCCCGGCCGGGCGGACCGGTTGGCCCACGCGGCCCAGGAAGCCGGCCGGCGCGGGGCGGAGCCGGGAGACCGGCCTCCGCTGTACGGAGTTCCGGTCGGGATCAAAGACATCATCCACGTCGAGGGGCTGCCCACCGGGGCGGGTTCGGCGCTGCCGCCCGAGGCCCTGGCAGGAGGGCAGGCCACGGTCGTGGACCGGCTGCTCCAGGCCGGGGCGGTCATCGCGGGAAAGACGGTGACGGGCGAGTTCGCCGTGACGGCGCCGGGGCCCACCCGTAATCCGCACCGTCCGGAGCACACCCCGGGTGGAACGAGCAGCGGCTCCGCCGCGGCCGTCGCCGCGGGTCTGGTGCCCCTCGCCATCGGTACCCAGACCATCGGGTCGCTCATCCGCCCCGCCGCGTACTGCGGAGTGGTCGGCTTCAAGCCGAGTCACGGACGCATTCCGCTGGACGGCGTCCTCCCCGTCGCCCCGACCTTCGACACCGTCGGCATGATCACCGCTCGGGTCGCCGACGCCGCCCTGGCCGCGAGCTGCCTGTGCGACGACTGGCGGCCCGACCGCACGGCCGCCGGCCGGCCGGTGCTCGGCATCCCGGAGGGCCCGTACATGGACTTCGCCGAGCCGGAGGCCCGTAGAGCCTTCGACGAGCAGGTGGCCGCGGTGCGCACGGCCGGCTACGACGTGGTGAGCGTCCCCATGTTCGAGAACTTCGAGGAAGAGGTCTTCGACTTCTTCGTGATCAACCTCTACGAGCTGTCCCAGGCGCACGCCGACTGGTTCGCACGCTACGAGGAGCTCTACGACGAGCGCACCGCCGAGGCCATCCGCCAGGGCCAGGGCGCCCAGGCGTCCGACCACGCTGCCTCGCTGGCGCGACGCGAAGCGTTCCGTGACCGGCTGGCCGCCTCCACGACCGAGCACGGCGTCGACCTGTGGATCACCCCTGCCGCCACCGGACCGGCTCCGCTCGGCCTGGAGAGCGCCGGGGACTCGGTGATGTCCCTGCCGTGGAGCGGCGTCGGCCTTCCGTGCCTCACCCTCCCCACCGCCCGTCCCGCGGGCGCCCTGCCGCTCGGCTTCCAGTGCGTCGGCCGTGCCGGTGAGGACGAGAACCTGCTGCACTGGGCCCTCGACCTCGAAGCCGTACTCACCGCCCGGGGGACCGATACCCGTGAGAGCTGAAGGACGACCGGTGGAGACTCCGGTGGAGATGGGCATCGTCGCGACCGGTACCGCGTTCGGCACCCCACGTGATGTGGCCGGGACCGCGCACGAGTACCTTCCCGACCCCGAGGCTGTCACCAAACTGGGCTACGAGACCTATCACCGGGTGGCCGACGGGGTGACGGCGGTCGACCTGGCGGCCGAGGCGTCCCGCGTCGCCCTGAAGAACGCCGGCCTCGACATCGCGGACGTGGACCTGATCGTCCTCGGCCACTCCGACATCCCCCAGTACCTGGGATGGGACCCCTCGGCGGCGATGGCCAGGGCGCTCGGCGCTCACGGCACCCCGACCGTGCTGTTCACCCAGTCCTGCGCGGCGTGGTCGTCGGCCCTGGACCACGCGGCCGGCGCGATGGCACTCTCGCCCGACACGGGCACCGTACTGGTGGCCATGGTCAACGTGGTCAGCGAGACGCACACCAACCGGATGGACTTCAACGGCACCATCGCCAGTGACGGAGCCGCCGCCGCCGTCCTGCGCCGGGGGCATCCACGCCTCCGTCGGCTCTCCTCCGCCGGCTTCACCAATCCCGAGTTCGCGGATCTGTTCCGTATCGACATCGGCGGATCCGCCCACCCCGTACCGCCTCCGGGCCGCACCCATCGCGACCTGGACCCGATGATCGCGGTCTACGAGCACTTCGGCGCGGACCCCGAGCGCTTCGGGCAGTTCATCGGGGAGGTCGTCGGACGGTTCACCGACGTGGTCGATCAGGCTCTGGCGCGGGCCGGCCGGGACCGGAGCGAACTGACCCGGCTCGTCTACTTCAACGACAACGCACGGGCGATCCACGGCGCCGCCGACGCGATCGGCCTCCACGTCGCCCGCACCAACGCCGAACTCGCCCGCCGACTCGGCCACATGGGCGCCGCTGATCAACTGGTCTCCCTCCACCTGCACGAGGAGGCCGGAGAGCTGGCGCCGGGGGACCTCCTCGCCCTCGCGGGTGTCGCCTCCCCCGGCATGCACTGGTTCTGCACGCTCATAGAGGTGTGAGACCGGAACAGCGAGACAAGGCGATGATCCCCATGTCACGACCCCAGAACATGTCACGACCCCAGAACGGGAAACAGAAATGACCACCGAGCCCGGGATCGAGCCGGAGGAACTGATCAGGATCTCCGAGGATCAGATCGCCCGATTCGTCGTCGAGCGCTTTCTCCCCGATGTCGAGTGGACCGAACTCGCGGCGGATGAGGACCTGTTGGCGACCGGGGTGATCGACAGCCTCGGGGTGCTGCAGATCGCGAGCTGGCTGGCGAAGCAGCACGGCATCGCTCTGGCCGGCCCTGAACTGACGTCCGGGAACTTCCGTTCCGTGCGGACCATCCGGGCGACGGCCGAGCGGGCGGAAGCGGGTGGCGTGGCATGACCCGCTCACTCGTCGCGTCGTTCACGGCCCGCGCGGCCGCCCAGCCCGACGCACCCGCGCTCATCTGGGAGGACCGGCCCGTAAGTTACGGCGATCTGTACGCCATGGCGGCCGGGGCGCGCGGCCAGGTCGAGGACGCGGCGCCGGACGCCGACCGTCCCGTCGGCCTGCTGGTACGCAAGTCACCGGAAGCCGTGGCCCTGGTCCTCGGCTGCCTGATGGCCGGCCGCTCCTTCCTCCTGCCCTCGCACGAACTGCCCGAAGCACCCCTGAAAGCCCTCTTCGAGCAGGCGGGATGTGCGGTGGTGCTCGGCCTTGCCGACGCTGCACCCGTCGACCGGGTGGTGGACCCGACCGGGGCTCCCAAGGGCCGGGAGGAGTACCCCCCCGCCCCGGCCGTCGACGACGACGCGGTGACCTTCATGCTCACCACGTCCGGCTCGACCGGTCTGCCCAAGGTCGTTCCGCTGTCGTCCGGCGCGGTCGGCCGTTTCACCGCGTGGGCGGCCGAGACCTTCGGGATCACGACCGGCGTCGCCGTCCTCAACTACGCGCCGCTCAACTTCGATCTCTGCATGCTGGACGTGTGGACGACGCTGGCGTACGGCGGCACCGTCGTACTGGTCGACCCGGGCAGGGGGGCCTCGGCCGGCTATCTGCGTGATCTGGTCGCCGATCACGCGGTGTCCGTGGTTCAGGGTGTGCCGATGCTCTTCCAGCTGCTCGCGGAGGCGACAGCGGAGAGCGGTGCTCTCGACACACCCGAGCACGTCGTCTTCGCCGGTGACAGCATGCCGGCCCGGGTGCTGGCCGGGGTGTCCGCCACCTTCTCCAAGGCACGCTGGTACAACAACTACGGTTGTACCGAGACGAACAACAGCTTCCTCCACGAAGTGGACCAGGACCGGCCCCTCCGTACCCCGCTGCCGATCGGCCGACCGCTGGCCGGTGTGCGCTGGCTGGTCATCGGCCAGGACGGCCGGGCGTTGGCCGGCCCCGGTCAGGGTGAGCTCTTGGTCAACACCCCTTTCCAGAGCGCGGGATACGTGAACGCGCCCAACGGGAGGACCTTCGCCCCGCACCCGGACGGCGCACCCGGCCTCACCTACTACCGCACCGGCGACATGGTCACCCTGCACGAGGACGGCGCCCTGAGCGTGATCGGCCGGACCGACTACCTGGTGAAGGTGCGTGGTTTCCAGGTCAGCACCCAGAGTGTGGAACAGATCCTCCTGGACCACCCGGCCGTCGCCGAGGCCGCCGTCGTCGCCCTCCCCGACCCGGTCGCCGGTCATCGCCTGCACGCCCGCCTTCGGCTGACCGACGCGGGAAGCGTGAACAGCCTTGCGTTGCGCAGGCATTGCTCGGAGCGAACCGTCCGCGCGGCGATCCCCAGCGTGATCGAGATGGTGACGGACCCGCTGCCCAGGACCTCCACCGGGAAAGTCGACCGTAACCGGATCAAGGCCTGCGTTCTCGCAGCGGAGGAGGAGCTGGCCCGGACACCGCGTCAGTGACGAGCGTGGCGGTCCGCCCGGATGTCCGGTGGACCGCCACGAGGGACGAGTTCGGTCGACGGGCGGGCGGGACGTCGGCACCGTGGCCCGGGGGCGCGGTGCCGGGAGCGGGTTATCGCGTCCTGAAGCGGCGGAAGAGGTTGCGGGCCACGTGGACGCCCGGCCCGCCGAAGCCGACGATGTCGACGCGTCCGTCGCCGGTGATGTCGGCCAGGAAGCGGGGGTGGCGGCCGACCCGCCAGCCGCCCGCGTCCTCGTTGTACCCGAACCCGCGGCACACCAGCTGGGCCTGTTCGAACCCGCCGGCGCCGTCGTTGTGCGATACCCAGACGCCCTCGTTCCCGAAGCCGACGATGTCCGGGTTGCCGTCGCCGGTGACGTCGGCGAGGAGCCGGAGGTGTTTCTCGCTGCTCCACCCCTGGGCCTGACCGTAGTCGTTCAGGATGAGCTGGGAGGGCTCGAACGTGCCGTCGCCGCGCCCGCGAGCGACGACGACGCCCTGCGGGCCGAAGCCGACGATGTCCAGAGGTCCGTCGCCGGTGGTCCTGACCGGGAACCGAGGGTACTCCTCGGCCGAGCTCCACCCCTGGTCGACCCCGAAGTCGGCGAGGACGTACAGCGGTTCGGCGAAAGCCCCTTCCTCGTCCTGGAGCGATGCCCAGAGGCCGTCGTCGTGGCAGCCGACGATGTCGAGCCTGCCGTCACCGGTGGTGTCGGCGAGGAAGCGGGGATGCTTGTCGACGAGCCAGCCGCCCGCCTCCTCGCTGTGACCGAACGCCCGGAGTGCGGGTTCGTCGGCGAGCGGTGCGAACTTCCCTTCCTCGTCCTGGAGCGATACCCGGAGGCCGTCGTCGTGGCAGCCGACGATGTCGAGCCTGCCGTCACCGGTGGTGTCGGCGAGGAAGCGGGGGTGCTTGTCGGCGAGCCAGTTGCCGGCCTGCGCGCCGTGGCCGAACGCCTTCAGGACCAGTTCGCCGCCGGAGGGCGTGAACGTGCCGCCCTCGCCCTGGGTGGACACCCGTACGCCATCGGCGGCGAGCACGACGACGCCGGGGCGGCTCTCGCCCGTGAGGTCCGCGAGGGTCCACAGGTCCTTGGGACTCGCGGAGGGCGCGGCCGGGTGCAGAACCCGTTCCTCATCGTCGAACGTCCCGTCCCCTCTGCTGGACGAGGTCACAGCCCCCTTGGCGGGTTTCAGCCCGACGATGTCCGCGAGCCCGGTTCCGGTGGTGTCGGCGAGGAACCGTTCGCCGAGCCCCGCCCACCAGCCCGCCTGCCCGGCAGCGCGGGGGTTGGGCCTGTCGGTCTTCCACCCGCCGGCGTCCTGGTCGCTGCCGTACTTCTCCATGACCAGCAGTACGTTGCTGAAGGAGGGCGTCGCGTCGGGTGCCGGCCGCAGTGCGCTCCTGTCGTGGGTCAGCCGCCAGGACTGGCGGCTGTTCCAGTGGCTCAGCGGCGCCCAGTCCAGCACGAGGTCGCTGGTGCGCTCCGGCTCGGCCGGGACGAAGCGCCACCGCTGGGTCTCGGCGCTGTCGTCGTACTCGCGAAGGACGATCCGGGTGTCGTCCTTCCCGGGTTCGTCGAGGTCGAGCACGGTGCCGTCGGTCGCGCCTTCGATGACGTAGAGGCCCGCTGTGCCCTCGACGGGGACGAGGCGCCACTGCTGGCTCTTCTTGCCCGAGGCATCCGACTGGCGGACGCCCTGGCCCGCGGCGGCTGGGGCGTCGAGCACTTTGCCGCTGCCGGCCGTGGTGCGGATCACGTACGCCGGGTCGTCCTGCGCCCCCGGCACGGGGGTGAACTGCCACAGCTCCGGGCGCGGGCCGTCCTCGGGGTAGTCGCGGACGACGAGTGTCCCGTCCGCGGCCGGCGTGGCCTGGGCGCCGAGGGGCCGGCCTGTGGCGGCGTTGACGATCTCCAGTTTCAGTTCTTGCGTGGGCACGGGCATCGTGGTGCCTCTTCCAGGCGGTTGGTGCGACGGCTCGGGACGGGTACGGCGTGACGGTGGCCGCGGCTCACGTGAAGACGTGGTGGTAGGGGACGTCCCACTCGTTGGGCAGCCGCGGGTAGAACGTGTTGATGACCGTCCCGGTGAAGTCCCCGCCCCAGTTGTAGGTGAGCCGCGCTTCGCTGTCCTTCGCCACCGCGTGGTCCTTGAACCCGAGGATGGCGTCGGGGTGGGTGATCGGCACGAAGGTGATCCCGCCCCACGGCGTCACCGTGACGACCCAGAGCTGGGTGTCCTCCGTCGCACCGTTCTTGCCGCGCCATTTGTCGCCCACCTTGCCGGGCAGGCCCACCTGCAAGGTGTCGGCCGTGCTCTGGGGGGCGTCCTGGTGGGCGGTGACGCGCCTGCGCTGGGGCTTCGGGGCTCCGTCGTCGCCGCGACCGGCATCCGCGTCGGCCGTGCCGGCGGGCGGGGGCGACACCTGGCCCGCGGCGCTCTCGATGAAGTACAGGGGGCGCTGTCCGAAGAAGCCGCCGGGGGTGATGTGCCAGAGGTGGCCCTGCGCGTCCTTGGTGGCCGGGTCGAGCGCGGTGGCGAGCTTCACGCCCTTGTCGTGGCTGCTCGCCGCCAGTTCCGCGGGGCGCAGGTAGCCGCCGTTGAAGGCGTGGACGAGCATGACGGGCCGGTTCTCGACCAGCGCGGCCACGATGGCGTTGTCGTAGCTGTTCACCGCCACCGGGCCGCCGACCACCAAATTCGCCATTGCCGTGCGTTCCTGGGTGTACATAGCGGAAACCTCACCTGTTCTTGATGTGGAGAACAACGCCTCAGGCGCTCAGTGAAGTGGTTTATCACGTGCCATTACCGGACGCTCCGGCGCTCGCGATCAGAAGGGCTTCATAAGCGAATGTATGATCGGAGTAAATGCGCCCAAAGTGACATCTTTCGAGGTCAGGATGCTAGGGAGGCGTGCTGGAAGGTCATCGATCGGGTGATCGCAGTCGCCGGAAATCCGTGATCACCCGTTTGAGTGTGATGCCCGGAGGTGCCTTCTCGGGTGATGGGGTCGCTGCTAGCTTCGCTTGCCGGAGCGTGTGCAGATTCCCTTTTTGCCATTTCACCGAGTGCGGTTTCGGCCAGATCAGTCGAGGACAGAAATTGCCTTCCAATGCGTACAACCTGGAACGGGCCAAGCGCCGGCCGCTGACGAAGAAGAACCTGCGGGAACTCAACATCGAGCAGACCTGGCAGTCCATCCTGGAGCACCCCAGCCTGGTCTACGTGGACGACTACGGGGTGCGGCACAAGCCCGTCGGGTTCTCCGTGAACAAGTCGAGCTTTGGCGCCTTCTCCGGCTCCGCGTACGGGCTGGGCTGGCTCGCCTACATGAACCTCGGGGAGCCGTTGATCGAGGAGCGGCGCAACATCGCCCAGCCGCCGCCCGACACGTTCTCCTCGCGCACCTACGTCAACCGCAGCGGGTCCGATATGAACTTCACCGACTCGGTCGACTTCAACGTGTCGAACGGGGCCACGTGGTCACTCTCGGGAGACACCAAGCTCACCTTCGGCGGCAACGTCAGCGCCCAGCTCGCGCTGCAGCTGCAGGCCAAGCTCGGTCTGAGCCTCCAGGGGCAGTTGGGGACGCAGCTCAAGAACGAGATGGCGAACAAGAACGCCAACACGGTGACCAATAAGCAGAGCAAGGACAGCATGGGCGTGGACAACGCCAACACCGTCGACACGTCGGTGAGCAACGGGATGACGAACTCCGCTTCGGCCACGTTGACCGGCTCGGTGGATTTCACGACCACGGGTACCGCGACCGGTACGGCGGGCCTCAACGCCGCGCTGGCCCAGGGCATCACGGCCTCCGCCGGCGGATCCCTGTCCACCGGCTGGTCCTCGAAATCACAGATCTCCGGCACGGTAAAGCCGAACTCCCGCGTGGAGACCATCGTCACGCAGCGCCGCGCCCTCAAGCAGTACGCCTACGAGATCCCGGTGACCTTCTCCGGGCTGCTCGCGGTGAAGTACGCGGTGCCGGTGGCCGTCCTGTCTCCCCCGCAGTCGGACGACTACCCCCGGCTCGACCAGCTGGTCGCCCGCGACATCAGCGACCTCGACCTGGCCGGCGGCGGCTTCCGCATGAAGGGGCTGGCCGAGGTGGTCTCCGCCCTGGAGGTCCACCACACGATGTTCGACGGCGAGAGCCTGACCGACAGCGAACGAGACCTGTACAAGCAGCCGTGACCGGCGGACGGCCCCGCAACAACGACCAGAGGTGACGAGCATGGTGTTCAAGAACGTCTTCGACTCCGCCGGACAAGGCGCGGGGCTCTTCTCCGTGATCACCGACCGCGACAAGCCGCAACCGGGAGCGGGTGTCGACTTCGAGGACGCGGCTGACGACACGTACGACGACACGACCGCGAGCCTGTTCACGAGCGGGATCCATGGTGCCTCCCACCGGGCGAAGATCGTGCAGGAGCAGGCATCCGAGGCGCGGGTCATCCTGGGCTTCCTCGCCTCCTTCATCCAGACCAGCCGGGCATCCGCCGACACCCAGGCCGCCTACGCCCAGGACCCCGGCTCGGTGTCCACGGCCGCGGCCGCCGGCATGGACAAGTCCAGCGAGACGGTGAAGCAGAACGGCGACCTGCAGAAGGACGAGGGCCTCAAGGCGCCGAAGAGGGACGACTTCAAGGCTCCCGACGCCCCGGCGTCGCCCAAGGCCGAGGAGCCTCCCAAGGCGCCCAAGGCCACCGCCGAGAAGCCGGCCGACTCCAAGTAGGTTTTCCCGATCCGAGTGGTCAGGGGCGCCGCCGCCCCTGACCACTCGTGCGTTCACACCGGGAGCAGCTGCCACTGGCGGTCGCGGTGGTCGCCCTGGGCCCCGTACTGCTTGATCACCGTGGGGGCGTTGGTGTCGACGCGAAGGAGCAGACCGCTGTTGCGGTTCGCGATCTCATAGACCCGCGGGGTGTCGGTAACCGACCCCACCGGGATCAGCCGCCACTGCTGGTGCTCGGCGTCGCTGCCCTCGTACGCTCGCTGCGCGACCACCGCGCCGTCCACGGTGCCTCCTCCGACGACCTCCAGGACCTTGCCGCTGCGCAGGTTCTCGATCCGGTACAGGACCTCGCCGTCGTCCTGGCCCGAGGCGATCAGCCGCCACCGCTGGTGCGCCCGGGGGGAGGTGAGGGACTGGTGGATCTCGGCCCCGTCCTTGGTGGACTCACGCAGGACCCCCATCCGTAGTTTGCTGCGCACGTTGGTCCAGGAGACCACGGTGCCCGACTCGGGCAGCCCGGCCATCTTCTCCGACGCGATCTTCCGGATGCGGTGGTTGCTGTAGTCCGCGATGTAGAGCGTGTCAACGCAGTCCACAGCAAGTCCCAACGGGTTACTCAGCTGGGCAGATGCGGCCGGGCCGTCGTCACCACCGAAGCCGGCAGTGCCTTTGCCCGCGATCGTGCTGATCTGCCCGTCCGGCGTGACCTTCCGAACCCGGTGGTTACCGTAGTCGGAGATGTAGAGGATGCCGGTGCTGTCCGCCACCACCCCCAAGGGGGTGTGCAGCTTGGCCGAGGCCGCTGGGCCGTCATCCCCGCCGAAGCCCGCGGTGCCCGTGCCGGCGACCGTGCTGATCTGCCCATCGGCAGCCTTGATCTTCCGGATCCGGTGATTGGCGGAATCGGCGATGAAAAGATCGCCTTCGCCGCTCAGCACCACTGCGTACGGGTTATTCAACTTGGCGGTCGCCGCTGGACCGCCGTCTCCGCCGAAGCCCGCAGTGCCCGTGCCGGCGACAGTGCTGATCTTCCCATCGGTCGTGATTTTCCGGATCCGGTGGTTGTGGTAGTCGGAGACGTAGAGGACTCCAGCACTGTCAACCGCTACCCCCATCGGGAGGTTCAACCGTGCGGCGGTGGCGGGGCCGCCGTCCCCGCTGAACCCGGCGGTGCCCATGCCGGCGACCGTGGTGATCTGCCCGTCGGGCGTGATCTTCCGGACCCGGTGGTTGGAGGAATCGGCGATATAGACGGCTCCGGCGCGGTCCACCGCCACCTCACGCGGGCCGTTCAGCTGAGCCGAGACGGCAGGGCCGGCGTCTCCTCGGAAACCGGCGGCCGCTCCTGCGACCGTGTTGATCTTCCCGTCGGTGGTGATCTTCCGAACCCGGTGGTTGGAGTGGTCGGAGAAGTAGAGGGTGCCGGCGCTGTCCACCGCGAGCCCGTACGGACGGTTCAGCTGCGCCGAAACAGCCGGCTCGTTGTCCCCCTTGAACCCCGCGACCCCGGTCCCCGCGACCGTGCTGATCCGAGGTGCCGAGTCCTCGCTGCCGGTGGCTGCCGCCTGTGGAGTGCTCACTGTCATCCCTTCACCGTTCACCGACCGCCCACTACAGCCGGTTGTCGATCGATTCCAACAAGACATGCGGTCATCCGGTCGGCAAAGTCACCAACGGGTGTCTCTGTGTATTGAGTTGACGGAGGCCGACCCCTATCGGCTGCGGCTCGCCGCCGGTGCCGAGAGGTGACACACGGGCGCGGCGAGCTGCACGGTCGATGATCCGCGGCGGACACTTGCCCCATGCCTGACATGCTGCGCATCTGGATGAGACACGAGTCCCGGCGGAACGAACGGCGTGCCGCGCTCGTGCCGGAAGACGCCCGCAAGCTGATCGCGAGCGGAGTGCACCTGACAGTCGAGGAATCCCCGCAGCGCGTCTTCTCCGCGCACGCGTACGCCGATGGCGGCTGCGCGATCGCACCGCAGGGCAGCTGGGCGAGTCACTGCCCTGCGACGGACGTCATCCTGGGCCTCAAGGAACTACCCGCCGAGCCTACGAACCTGATGCACCAACACCTCTTCTTCGGCCACGCCTACAAGGGGCAGCCGGAGGCGCCGCGGCTGCTGCGGCGCTTCCAGGCAGGCGGCGGTACTCTGCTCGACCTCGAACAGCTCCTCGACGCCGAAGGCCACCGGATCGCGGCCTTCGGCTACTGGGCGGGTTACGCGGGCGCCACACTCGCCGTTCTTCAGTACCGGGGCGAGCTGACGGCGCCGCTCGCCTCCTCATCCAGCACGGAACTGCGCAGGCGGCTGGCCCCCGGCCGACGCGGGAGCGGCGTCACCGCCGTGGTGATCGGCGCGGACGGACGCTCGGGGCACGGGGCCTGCGACGCACTCAGGACGGCCGGCATCGAGCCGACCTGTTGGGGGTCCGATGACACCCGGGACCTGGACCGGGACGCCCTGCTTGCCCACGACATCCTCGTGAACACCGTCGGATCCCGTCGGCCGGTGCCTCCGTTCCTGACGAAGGCCGACCTCGACAACGAGCGGCGGCGGCTGTCGGTGATCGCCGACGTGACCTGCGACGTGGGCTCCGACCTCGACACCCTTCCCGTCCACGACCACATCACCGACTGGGACAACCCCGTAGAACGGCTGCGCGAGGGCCCCAGGCCCCTGGACATCATCGCCATCGACAACCTCCCCTCCCTCGTGCCTGCCGAGGCCAGCAGGGCCTTCTCCGCCGACCTGTGGCCCCTCCTCCTGTCGTTGCGGGAGGGCTCAGAAGTCTGGGACCGCTGCCGGGGGGCGTTCCGTCACGCTGTGGCCTCACTGGGCAGGCGGGGCTGAACGGCCCGGAGCGCAAGGAAGGACGCCGCCGAGGGCGAGCCTCCGTCGCCGTGCGGACGGTCCGCCTCAGGCGGTGTCGATCTCCAGGAACTCCCGGAACTCCGCCGTGTCGGCCGGATCGTTCAGTGCGGCGTTCCACCGCGCGATGTCGTCACCCGAGACGTCGGCGTCGAGTGGCAGGAAGACCCGGACGGCGTTCGGCCACTGCTCGAAGAATCCACGGGCAACCGCGTCGGTCAGCGTCTGTGAGATCGAGTCCCACACCGCCCTGCGGAACACGCGAAGGCCCGGCACCGCGACGGGGTCGGCGCCCGCACCGGTGAAGCGTTGCCGCGCCCGTTCTGCCTCGGCGCGGATCGGCGCCAGTGGGTCGTCGATCCCCTGAACCCCGACGATGTCCAGATCCCACTCGCCGAGGTGCCATTTCACGTCGATGGCGAACTCCGGTTCCTCGGCGGTCATCCCGTCGAGATGATGCCGCGAGTGCGCGAAGGCGACGATCGACGTGGCGCCGGCGTCGGTCGCGATGCCGACGCCGACCACATCGTCCGCCGGTGACTGTCCTGCGACCGTCAGGACGGCCCGCTCGAGCGCCGGTCCGAGGCGATCGGACCAATCGCGCGCCCACGCGCGGAGCTCAAGATCCATGGCTCCATTGTCGACGCTCTCCGACCGGATCTCGCCCGCGTCAATGCCGCCGACGCCGACACCGACCATGAACCCGGCGGGGCCCCGACGAAGCCACCCGAGCGGGTTCGGTGCCTACCCATCCACATGAGGTGACTTCTCGGTGTAGGTGCTGCGGCACCCGCCCCGGGCGGCCGGGTGGGCGTTCCCGTCGAGGCCGGCGCCCAACGGCTCGTCACGGTGGGGGTCCCGCTCCTCGCTCCGCTCGGCCTCTGCCTCGAAGGTGCGCAGCAGATTGGCCGCGACGCTCACGGCGATGGTCGCGGGGTCCTTGCCGGTGATGTCGGCCAGCCCGATCGGGGTCTTGATCCGGTCGACGGCCGCCTCGTCGTGACCTCCCTCCGCGAGGAGGCGCTTGCGGAACCGCACCCACTTGGCCGCCGACCCGATCAGCCCGATCGAGCCGAGGTGGGGTGCCCGCAGGGCGGCGTCGCAGAGAGCGGCGTCCTCGGCGTGATCGTGGGTCATGATCAGGACGTGGGTGCCGCGCGGCAACGCGTCGAGGACCTCCTCGGGCAGCAGCGGAGTGTGGTGTACCCGCACCCCCGCCACCGCGTCCGCGAGGACGGCGAGCCGCTCCTCGGCGAGGATGTCCGAGCGGCTGTCGATCAGATGGAGGTCGAGGTCCTGCCGCGCCAGGACGCGCGCCAGCTCCATCCCGACGTGCCCGACGCCGAAGATCGCCACCGCCCGTACCACCGGGAGCGGTTCGAGCAGCACCGAGACCGTGCCGCCGCAGCACTGCACGCCGTGCCGGTTGGTCACCTTGTCGTTCAGGGCGAAATCCAGCAGCTCCGGTTCGGCCGAGGACGTGGCGATCAGCTCCCGGGCCCGGTCGATCGTGACCGCCTCGACGTTGCCGCCGCCGATCGAGCCCCAGGTCTCGCTCCGCCCCACGACGAGTTTCGCGCCGGCGTTCCGAGGGGCGTGGCCGCGCACGGTCGCGACGGTCACCAGCACACCGGCCTCCCGGCGTGCTCGCAGCCGCGCGACCGCGCCGAACCAGGTCATGTCAGGCACCGCTCAACGCCGCTGTCCCGGTCGGACTCCCGGCTTCGGCGGTGAGGCCGTCGGCGGCGTGACCGTTCGGGGAGGGGACGGCCCGACGGCTCGCCTCGACCGCCCAGTACACCGCCTCCGGCGTGGCGGGCGAGGCGAGTTCCACGCTCACGCCGGGCGGTCCGAACGCCGCGGCGGCCTGCCGCAGCGCCTCCCGTACCGAGAACGCCAGCATCAGCGGAGGCTCACCCACGGCCTTGGACCCGTAGACCGCGCCCTCCTCGGTGGCGTTCTCCAGCAGCCGTACGTGGAACTCCTGCGGCATCTCCGAGAAGCTGGGCAGCTTGTACGTACTCGCCGCCTGGGTCAGCAGCCGGCCGCGGCCCGGCCCGTCACCGGTGTCCCAGCGCAGGTCCTCCAGCGTCAGCCAGCCCGCGCCCTGCACGAAACCGCCCTCGACCTGACCGATATCGATCATCGGGGAGAGGCTGTCGCCGACGTCGTGCACGATGTCCACCCGCCGGAGGCGGTACGCGCCGGTGAAGCCGTCCACCTCCACCTCGGCCGCTGCGGCACCGTAGGAGAAGTACTTGAACGGTGAGCCCTGGAACGCCTTCGCGTCCCAGTGCAGCCCCTCGGTCCGGTAGAAGCCCGCCGCCGACAGCTGCACGCGCTGGAGGTACGCGGTGCGCACCAGGTCGTCCCAGGCCAGCTCGTCGTCGCTGCCGAGGGCCCGCGCGACGCCCTCGACGATACGCACGTCCGAGGCGCTCGTCCCCAGCCGGCCACCGGCCACCTGGAGCAGCCGCTCGCGGATCTGCTCGCAGGCGTTCTTCACCGCCGCGCCGTTGAGGTCCGCCCCCGCGCTGGCCGCGGTGGCGGAGGTGTTGGGCACCTTGTCGGTCCGCGTCGGGGCGAGGCGCACCTTGTGCAGCCCGATGCCCAGCGTCGTCGCGGCCACCTGGAGCATCTTGGTGTGCAGGCCCTGACCCATCTCGGTGCCACCGTGGTTGATCAGGACCGAGCCGTCCTTGTAGACCAGGACCAGCGCGCCGCCCTGGTTGAAGGCGGTGAGGTTGAACGAGATGCCGAACTTGATCCCGGTGACAGCGAGACCCCGCTTGGTGTTCGGGTGGGCGGCGTTGAACGCCGCGATCTCCCGCCGCCGGTCGGCGACGCGGCCGTCGGCGCACACCTGCCGCCAGACGGTGGAGATCCGTTCGGCGTGCGTGACCACCTGCCCGTACGGCGTCGTCTGCCCCTGCCCCGGCCGGTAGAAGTTGCGCTCCCGCAGCTCCATCGGGTCCAGGCCGAGCAGCGGCGCGCACCTGCCCATGATGTCCTCGATCACCAGCATCCCCTGGGGTCCGCCGAAGCCCCGGAAGGCGGTGTTGGAGACCTTGTTGGTCTGGGCGATACGGCCCGCGACCCGGGCGTTGGGGATCCAGTAGGTGTTGTCGATGTGGCACAGCGCACGGGCGACCACCGGCTCGGACAGGTCCAGGCTCCAGCCGCCGTCCGCGGTCAGGGTGGCGTCCAGGGCCTGGATACGGCCTTCGGCGTCGAAGCCGATCCTCCACTCCGCGTGGAATCCGTGGCGCTTGCCGGACATGGTCAGGTCCTGGGTGCGGTTGAGCCGGACCCGGACCGGCCGGCCGGTCAGCCGGGCGCCGAGCGCGGCGACGGCCGCGAAGCCGTGCGGCTGCATCTCCTTGCCGCCGAAGCCGCCGCCCATCCGCAGGCACTGCACGGTCACCTCGTGACTGTGCAGGCCGAGCACGTGCGCGACGATCTCCTGGGTCTCGGAGGGGTGCTGGGTGCTGCTCTGGACGAACAGCTGCCCGCTCTCGTCGACCAGGGCCAGCGCCGCGTGCGTCTCCAGATAGAAGTGTTCCTGGTCGGAGAAGTGGAACTCGCCCGAGAACACGTGCGCGGAGTCGGCGAAGCCGGCGTCGACGTCGCCGGTGAGCATCACGGGCCGGGCCCCGTGGAAGCTGCCGGCCGCGATCGCGTCCCGCAGCGCGATCAGGGAGGGCAGTTCGTCGAGGTCGACCTCGACGGCCGCCGCCCCGAGCCGGGCCGCCTCCAGGGTCTCGCCGAGCACCCAGGCGACCGCGTGGCCGTGGAACATCACCGTGTCGGGGAACAGCGGTTCGTCGTGCTTCATGCCGGCGTCGTTGACGCCGGGCACGTCGGCGGCGGTCAGTACGCGGACCACACCGGGCACGGCGAGCGCGGGCCCGGTGTCCAGCCGGCTGATCCTGCCGTGGGCCTTCATGACCTGGACCGGGTAGGCGTGCAGCACGCCCTTCGTGCGATGGACCAGGTCGTCGGTGTAGAGCGCGGCGCCGGTGACGTGCTGGGTGGCACTCTCGTGCGGCATCGAGACGCCGACGACCGGCTTCGCGGGGCGCTGGGACAGCTGGCTCATGAGGAAACCGCCTCGGTCGTCTGCGCGTACAGCTTCAGCAGGCTCTGGCCCAGCATCGCGGAGCGGTAGGCGGCGCTGGCGCGCTGGTCGTTCATCGGCGTGCCCTCCGCCCGCAGCACCCGCGCCGCGGCCTCGACGGTCTCCGCCGCCCACGGCCTGCCCTCCAGGGCCTTCTCGGTGGCCAGGGCGCGGATCGGGGTGGCGGCGACTCCGCCCAGACCGATGCGGGCCTTCCGGACGATCCCGCCCTCGACGTCGAGGGCGAAGGCGACCGCCACGCTGGAGATGTCGTCGAAGCGGCGCTTGGCGATTTTGTGGAAGGCCACGACCGGCGACAGCGGCAGCGGGACGCGCACCGCGCGGATCAGTTCGCCGGGGCGGCGCACGTTCTGCCGGTAGCCGGTGAAGTACTCCGCGAGGGGGACCTGCCGTTCTCCGTCGGCGTCGGCGAGCACCACCGACGCCTCCAGTGCGAGCAGCACGGGCGGGCTGTCTCCGATGGGGGAGCCGGTCCCCAGATTGCCGCCCAGCGTCGCGCCGTTTCGGATGAGCCGCGACGCGAACTGCGGGAACAGCTCTGCCAGCAGCGGGACTTGGCCGTCCAGGCGGCGTTCGATCTCGGTGAGTGTCAGTGCCGCCCCGATCTCGACGGCGTCGGATGCGACGCGCAGTTCGCGCAGTTCGGGCAGCCGGTCGACGGCGATCACGCAATCCGCCCTGCGGGCGCGGATGTTCACCTCGACGCCCCAGTCGGTGGAGCCGGCGACCACCACCGCGTCGGGCCGCTCGCGCAGCAGCCGCAGGGTCTCGCCCAGGGTGTTCCTCCGCAGGAACGTGCTGCCGTCCCGGACGTACTCGGTGGCGACGGGCGGGGGCGGGGACTGTGCACGACGCTGGGCGAGCGGGTCCTCGTCGGTGGGCGCGCCGACGGCGAACGCGGCATCGCGAATCGGACGGTATCCGGTGCAGCGGCACAGGTTTCCGCTCAGCGCGTGCAGATCGAAGCCGTTCGGCCCGTGCTCGGGGTCGGCGCCCCCGGCCGGGTCCGCGTGGGCGCAGCGGTCGGGCCGGTAGTACTCGGCGGCCATGCTGCAGACGAACCCCGGTGTGCAGTAACCGCATTGGGAGCCGCCGCGGAACGCCATCTCCTCCTGCACCGGGTGAAGCGTGCCCGGCGGGCCGGCCGCACCGACGGTGGCGAGCCCCTCGGAGGTGACCACCTCCTGTCCGTCGAGCGCCGCGGCCGGGAGGAGGCAGGCGTTGACCGCCACCCAGTCGGTGGGCTCGTTCGTCCCGGGACGGGCGACCAGGACCGCGCAGGCGCCGCACTCGCCCTCGGCGCAGCCCTCCTTGGTGCCGGTGAGGCCGCGCTCGCGCAGGAAGTCCAGCACCGTGGTGTGGGGCGCGGCCGGTGAGATCGGGGCTTCGGTCCCGTTGACCGTGATGCGTGGCGTCGTCACGACAGGTCTTCGTTCCGTCGCGCGGTGGGCGGGTTCATCATCTTCGTCAGTGTCTTCGTCAGTGTCTTCGTCAAAGTCGGACAGCTCTCTTGATTCGGACGCGCCACGGGAGAGGAGCGGGCGCGAAGCGGCGCACGGACAGCGGTGCGCCGCGAAAGAAGTGATGGAAAAGGGGCAAAGCGGCGAAGCGGGGCAGCCGGAAGGTGCCACAGAGGTGCCACGGAAGGGCACAGGAGAAGGGGGGCGCGCTCAGCAGCCGTGCGCGATACGCCCCGGGACCCAGGCGGTGCACTCGGCGAGGCGACCGAGGTCGGAGTAGGTGAACATCAGCTGGTCGCCTCCTTTCGAGCGCCGGGGGGTCGGCGGTTCACGGCAACGTAGTTGCTGCCGTCAGGGAGGTCAAGAGGCAGTCCGGCGCCGCACCTCACCTCGCGTGAGCGCCCTTCGGGGGCGAGTACGGGGCGTCTCGGTCCCGGTGGGCCCGCGGGGCAAGGCCATGCGGGCCGTCTCGCAGCTCTTGACGGCGGTCGCGGAGGCTCCCCATACTGACGGCCAAATCGATTTGGCCAAATCGATTTGGCCCTCCGTTCGGGGCTGGATCGCGGCTGATGTCCGAGCGTTCTTCACGCCCGAATGGAGCTCCAACGTGTCCAGTCATCGCCAGCCCGCACCCGGAGCGGAACAACAACCACCGACGCCGGAGCCGGTCACGCACGACGCCCCGCATCCCGCCGACGCCCCGCACGCGGCCGACGAGTCACGACCCGCCCGGGACTCGGCCGACGAGTCGCGCACCGCCCCGCCCTCGGCCGACGAGTCGCGCCCCGCCGTGCACCCCGTCGACGAGTCGCGCCCCGTGGGGCGGATCGTCCTCTTCGGGATTCAGCACGTCCTCGTCATGGCCGCCACCCCCATCTCAGCGATCTTCCTGATGAGCGCCACCCTCCGCCTCGACGCCGGCCTGACCGTCAACCTCCTCTCCGCGGCGTTCGTGCTCTCCGGCGTCGGGTCGCTGATCCAGTCGCTGGGGCCGTGGAAGTTCGGCCCCCGGCTGCCGTTCGTGATGCTGCCCGGCGGCGCGCCGCTCATCCTGTTCATCGCCATCGCCGAGCAGCACGGTCTGCGTACCGCCACCGGCGCGGTCATTCTCACCGCGGCCTTCTACTTCGTCGTCCTGCCGGTCTTCTCACGGCTGCTGAGGTTCTTCCCGGCCCTGGTCATCGGCACCATGATCGTCATCGTCGGGGTCAACCTGGTGAAGGTCGGGGCGGTCCTCGTCACCGGCCGGCCCGGCGAGCCCGGGTTCGCGAATACGACGAACCTCGCGCTCGGCATGGCGACGATCGGATTCACCGTCGTCTTCTACCTGCTGTTCACCGGCATCCTGCGGCAACTCGCGGTCATGCTCGGGCTGGTCGCCGGCACGGTGCTGGCCGGGTTCCTCGGCCGCATCCACCTCAGTGGCGCAGCCGAAGGCGGTCTGGTCAGCGTGCCGGAGCTGATGCCGTTCGGCTCGCCCCAGTTCAGCCTGATCGCCGCCCTGCCGCTGATGCTCTACAGCCTCGCCTCCATGGCGGAGGCCACCGGCCAGACGGTCATCAACGCCGAGGCCGTCGGCAAGGAGATCGACACCCGCACCGACGTCCCCAAGACCGTCCGCGGTGACGCGCTGACCTCCCTCTTCGGCGGGTTCTTCGGGCTGCCGCTAATGGTGACCAGCGGCGAGAACATCGGGATCGTCCGGGTCACCGGCGTCCGCAGCCGCTACGTGACCGCCGCCGCCGGTGTGGTCCTCATCGTCATCGGGTTCCTCGCGCCGGTGACCCGCGCGATCAGTGTCGTCCCGTCCGCCGTGGTCGGCGGCACGGCGATGGTCGTCTTCGCGGTGATCACCGTGCTCGGCGTGCAGATGCTCGGCCGCTCCGACCTCGACCGGCACACCTCCACGTTCATCTGCGCCGTCGCCCTGGCGCTGGGCCTGCTGCCGATCCTCATCCCCGGCGTGTACGCCGGCTTCCCGCCGAACGTCCGCATCCTCCTCGAAAGCGGCGTCGCCGTCGGCGCGTTCGTCGCCGCCGTACTCAACATCCTGTTTCACCACGTCAGGCCGCGCGTCGCCGCCCGGCTGACCGAATCACGCACGGAAAGCGACCGATGAACCAGCTCACCCGCGACCACCTCGACTCCTCCGGCCCGCTCCTCCTCGTACCCGATGCCGTGCTGCTGCCGGAAGGGCCCGCCGACGGATACGCGGTAGTCGTCGCCGACGGCTTTTTCCGCGCCGTCGGACCCGCCGGGGAACTGGCGCGTACGCACCCGCACCTCGACGCCGTCACGCTGCCCGGCCATCTCCTGATGCCCGGCTTCGTCGACGCCCACCACCACCTGACCCAGAGCTTCGGCTCCGCGCTCGCCTTCGGTGAGCCGTCGGAGATCTTCCGCAGGGTCTGGGTCCCGCTGGAGGGGGCGCTGGACGAGGAATCGGCCTATGTCGCGGCCAAACTGGCGGCGTTGGAGGCCCTGCGCGGCGGCTTCACCACCGTCACCGACGCCGGTACGCGTGCCGATGTGGACGTCGACGTCGTCGCGTCGGCCGCTCGTGACGCCGGAATCCGCTGCGTACTCGGCCTCGTGTGCAACGACGTCGCCGGCGACGCCGCGACCGCCGCCGAGGACTCCGCGACCACCACCGCCGTCCTCGAAAGCGCCGAGAAGCACCTCGCCCGGTACGACGGCGATCCGCTGGTCCACGCCTCCCTCGCCGTCTCGATCCCCGAGGCGGCCACCTCGGCGACCCTCCACCGCACCGCCCGTCTCGCCGCGGAGGCCGGCGCGATCGTGCAGATCCACGTCAACGAGCACCTGGCCGGTGTCGAACGCTCCCTCGTACGGCACGGACTGCGCCCGCTCGAACACCTGCACAGGATCGGCGCGCTCGGCCCTCAACTGCTCGCCGCCCACGCCACCTTGCTCACCCCCCGCGAACTGACCCTGCTCGCCGACACCGGGACCGCCGTCAGCTACAACCCGGTGGCCAGCGCCTGGAAGGGCAACGCCGTCGCCCCGGCCACCGCGATGGCCGAACGCGGCATCCGCTTCGGGCTCGGCACCGACGGCACCCGCGGCGACGGGTTCCGGCTCGCGGACGCGGCCGAGTTCGCCCAGCGGATCGCCTACGGGCTGTCCACCGGGGACTCGTCGTGCGGCGCCGGCTGGACCTGGCTCGAACACGCCACCGCCGGGGGGGCCGACGCGGTCGGCCTCGGAGCCCGCACCGGCACGGTCGCCGAGGGGCTGGCCGCCGACTTCCTCCTCGTCGACCTCACCACCCCCGAGCTGGCACTTTCCCGGGACGTGCCGTGGGAGCTGGTACGCCGGGGCAACCGCGACCAGATCACCGCCGTGTTCGTCGCCGGAGACCTACGGCTGTGGCGCGGCCTGCCCACCGGCTGGGACGGCCCCGCCTTCGTACGGCAGGCGGCCGAACTGGCCCGTACAGCCGTCGAGAGAGCGCCCATCACCCGCGTACACCCCACGTCCACGGCGGCACGGCAGGGGAGCACCGCAACCACGGCGACACGGCGGGGGAGCACCGCAGCGTCGGCGGCGCGTCAGGGGAGCACCGCACGGTGAGTACGGAAGCTCTCGTGGTCCTCGCCGTCACGGTGGCCGTCGCCGCGTTCGTCCAGGGCAGCAGCGGTCTGGGCTTCGCCCTGATCGTCGCGCCCGTGGCCGGGATCCTCGACCCCGGTCTGCTCCCGGTGTTCGTCCTGGCGGCCATGATCCCGCTCAATCTGTACGTCGCCTGGCGCGAACGCGCCTCGATCGACCTGCGCGGTGCGGGCTGGATCACCGCGGCCCGGCTGGCCGCCACGCCCGCCGGGCTCGCGCTGCTCTGGCTGATCCCGGACCGCAGCATCGGCCTGTTCGTCGGCATCGCCACCGTGCTGGCCGCGGTGGTCAGCCTGGCCGCCCCCGCCTTCACTCCCGGTCGGGCCGCCTACCTCGGGGCGGGCGTGGTGACCGGACTCACGGAGACCGCGACCGGCGTCGGCGGGCCCCCGCTCGCGCTCGTCTACCAGCACCGGCCGCCCGCGGAACTGCGTTCGACCGTCGCCGCCTGCTTCCTCGTCGGGGAAGTGGCCTCGCTGGGCCTGCTGTTCGCGACCGGGGAAGGCGAGCCCGGACACCTGGGTCTCGCGGCGGCGCTGCTGCCGGTGATCGCCGTGGGCGCGTGGCTGAGCCGGCTGGTGCACCACCGGCTGGACGCGCGCCGCATGAGGCTGTGCGTCCTCGCCTTCGCCCTGGTCTCCGGTCTGGTGCTCATGCTCGGGCTGTGACCCGAAGCGACGAGGCACGCGGAACCACCCGCGGCTCGGGCGCCGTCGCCACCGTGGCGGCGGCGCCCTCCCCGCGCAGCCGGCCGAGCAGCAGCTCCACCGCGGCTGCCGCCGCACGGTCCAGATGAAGGTCCACGGCGGTCAGCGGCGGCTCGCAGGTGCGCGCACGCAGCCCGTCGTAGCGGGTGACGACCATGACGTCGCCCGGTACGGTCCGCCCGCTGTCCCGGATCGCCCGCACCGCGCCCACCGCGAACGCGTCCACCAGCGCGCAGACCGCGTCGGTCCCGGGATGCTCGGCCAGCAGGGCGGCACAGCTCTCGTACCCGGCCTGCTCGCCGCCCGCCTCCGGGGCGCTCGCCACGACGGGCTCCCAGCCGTACCGCTCGGCGACCCGCTCGTACGCGGCGCGCGCGTCGACCGACGAGTGGCGTGACCCGGAGCCGACGATCAGCGCGGGCCGCCGGGCACCCTGCTCGCGCAGATGCGCGAACAGCAACTCGGCGACCGGCCCGCCGCGCAGATCGACGTACGGCGACGTGTCGTCCGGCGACACCGGCCGGCCGAGTGACACATAGGGCAGGCCCCGCTCCCTCAACTGGGCCGCGGCGGCGTCGTTCACGTCCGGCTCGACGACGATGGCGCCGTCGATGTCGACGGAGTACAGGGCGGACCCCGACTGCACGGGCGGTACGAGCACCAGCGCGTAACCGTGGAGCAACGCGCTCTCCGCGGCGGCGGCGGCGATCTCCATGTAGAACCCGAGCCGCGACGGCCCACCGGCCACCGCGAACGGCATCGAGGAGGCGAGCGCGATGGCCTTCGCCTCCCCCCGGCGCAGCCGCTGGGCCCGGAGGTTGGGCCGGTAGCCGAGCTCGGCGGCGACCCGCTTGATACGTTCCCTGGTCCGCGGATCGACCTTGCCGATCCCGTTGAGGGCGTGGGAGACCGTCGTACGCGACACCTCGGCGAGCCGCGCGACATCAGCGATCGTCGGTGGCCGCGAGCCGGGACCGGAGGTTGGCATCGACGGACACTCCTTGCGGGCTGAGGACGGGGCACCCCATCTTCGCCCACCGGCCTCCCCGAGCGGCGTCCGGCAGCGGAACGGCCGGCGGGCCGACCCGGACGGTTCCGCCACCGGCAGCGGGATCGGGATCGGGCAACGGATTTGGTGCCGGCACACTGGCACCGGCTCTCCGGCACACCCGCACCGCCACCGGCACAGCCGCACCCGCACCGGCACACCGCCACATCCGCACCGGCACGACGCGGATGCGCCGGGACGTTCCAGCTCCGGCACCCCACCGGCTCAAGCCTCCAGAAGCCGCAGCCCCACCACCCCGGCGACGATCGCCACGACACAGGCCAGCCGCGCCGCGGACGCGGCTTCGCCCTGGACGATGCCGGCGGTGACGACCCCCGCCGCGCCGATGCCGACCCAGACCGCGTAGCCCGTGCCGACCGGCACCTCACGCAGGGCGAAGGTCAGCAGCACGAAGCTCAGCAGGGCGAAGCAGACGCCGATGACGCTGGGCCAGAGCCTGGTGAAGCCGTTCGATTCCTTCAGGGCCAGGGCCCAGACGATCTCCAGGAGACCCGCCGCCGTCAGGATCACCCACGCCATCGCTGCTCCTCTCGTCGTCGGTGTCACCGTTCCGCCGGTGGCCATGGGCGCCGCACCGTAGCTTCCTTCTGCCGTTGCTCGTCGCCGTCCGGCGGCCCTGTCGGGTCAGGCGGTGTAGCCACCGTCGACCGCCAGTGAGGTGCCGGTGATCCACTGGGCGTCCGGGCCGGCGAGGAAGGCCACGGCCTTCGCGGTGTCGGCCGCCGCGCCCAGCACCTTCGCCGCGGTCCTCAGCCGCTCCTCCTCGGCCTCGTCCGTGCCGTCCGGGTTCATGTCGGTGACGGTGGGCCCCGGGTCCACGATGTTCGCGGTGATCCCCTTGGACGCCACGTCGTGGGCCAGGCCCTTGGTGAAGCCGATCAGCGCCGACTTGCTCATGGCGTACAGCGTCACGTCGGGGACCGGCACGCGGTTGGCCCAGCAACTGCCGATGCTGATGATGCGGCCGCCGTGTCCCAGGTGGGGGATGGCCGCCTGGGTGGCCAGGAAGACGGCGCGCACGTGGACGGCCAGCGTGCGGTCGATCTCCTCCAGTGTCACGCCCTCGATCGGGCCGTAGGGGAAGACGCCGGCGTTGTTCACCAGGATGTCGAGCCGGCCGAGCTCCGCCGCAGTCTGCTCGACGGACCGGACGACGGCCGCCGGGTCCGCGCTGTCGGCCCGGATGGCCAGGCCCCTGCGCCCGAGAGCCTCGATCGCCTTGACGACCTCCTGGGCCTTGTCGGCCGCGCTCACATACGTCAGGGCGACGTCCGCGCCCTCCTCCGCCAGTCGGAGGGCGGTCGCGGCACCGATGCCGCGGCTTCCCCCGGTCACCAGTGCCACCTTGCCCGCAAGCTGAGGCATCTCGCTCCATTCACGCTAAGGTTGATTTCTGAGTCGAACGATCTAGAAATACTAAACAGGCAGGATGACCACGGGTCAACCCATCCCCGAGGAGGCAGACATGGCCGAAAGAGGCCGACCGCGCGCGTTCGACCGGGCCGCGGCGCTGCGGCGCGCGATGGAGACGTTCTGGGAGCTCGGCTACGAGGGCACGAAGCTGACGGACCTGACCGCTGCCATGGGCATCAACTCCGCCAGCCTGTACAACACCTTCGGCTCGAAAGAGCAGTTGTTCCGCGAGGCCGTCGCGCTCTACGACCGCACCGCGGGCTCGGCGACCAACCGCGCGCTGCGCGAGGCGCCGACGGCGCGGGCCGCGGTGGAGGCCATGCTGCGCGGCAACATCGACACCTTCACCGACCCGGAGACCCCGAGGGGCTGCATGATCGTGCTGTCGGCCACGAACTGCTCCCACCAGAACAGGAAGGTCGCGGACCACCTGGCCCAGTGGCGCCGGACCTCGGTCGCGGATCTGGAGAAGCGGCTGGTGCGGGCCGTGGAGGAGGGCGAGTTGGAGCCGGGGACGGACGTCCGCGCGGTCGCCGCCTTCTACGCGACCATCCTGCACGGGCTGTCGATAGAAGCCCGGGACGGCGTGCCCCTGGAACGGCTCCGCTCCACCGTGGACCACGCCGTGGCCCTGTGGGACACCCTGGTGCGGCAGCCGGCCGGACAGCACTGAGGGGCGCCCGGCCCCATCAGGGCCGGACGCCCCCTTGTGCGCCGGGCGGGGTCACCCGCAGGCGGCTGATCCTTCGACCGCCTTGGTGTAGGCGACGAGCAGTTTCTCGATGGCGGCCGGGTCGTCGACGCCGGAGTCGCGGGTCTCGACTGTCGTATAGAGGTCCTGCTCCGGATGCTCCGATGCCTTGCAGGAGGAGACGGTCTTGCCGACGCCGGCCTGCCCGGTGTGGAGGAAGCGAAGGTCGTCCGACAACTTCCCGTCGTCCGTGCCGGGGTACGCCTGCGAGACCGCCGCCGTGGTGTGCCCCTCACTCCACCAGGCCTGGGCGAGGCTGAGGACCAGCTTGCCGTCCACGGACAGGTTGCAGCGGACCGTTCCGCCGTTCGGCTTCTGGGTGGCCGAGGTGAGGGTGTCACCACCGGGCAGTGCGGCCTTCACCAGTGCGGGGTCCACGGGCATTCCGCACATCGACGTGGGCACGGTGTACGCCTTCTTAGGGGGGCGTCGCCGGAGCACGCCGACAGGGTGGCAGCGAGAGCGGCGGCGGCCGACAAGGCGACGGCCCTGCCGATGAACCGGCGACGCCGAGGAGTTACACGGGTCGACAACGCGAGAAGCCTTTCGATGTGGGGACGGGGAGGACGCGGCGGGCGACGCCTCCGGGCATGCGGTCAGATGTCCGTCTTCACATGGGAGTTCATCTGCTCGGCGGCTCCCCGGTGCGACAGCCGGCCGGACAGAGCTGAGGGGCGCCCGGCCGCATCAGGGCCGGACGCCTCCTTGTGCGCCGGGCGGGGTCACCCGCAGGCGGCTGATCCTTCGACCGCCTTGGTGTAGGCGACGAGCAGTTTCTCGATGGCGGCCGGGTCGTCGACGCCGGTGTCGCGGGTCTCGACCACCGTGTAGAGGTCCTGCTCCGGGTGCTCCGCCACCTCGCAGGAGGAAATGGTCTGACCGACGCCGGCTTTCCCGGTGTGGAGGAAGCGGAGGTCGTCCGACAACTTCCCGTCGTCCGTGTTGGCGTATGCCTGTGCGACCCCTGCCGCGCTGTCCCTGTCCCCCCACCAGGCCTGGGCGAGGCTCAGGGCCTCCTTGCCGTCCACGGACAGGTTGCAGCGGACCGTTCCGCCGTTCGGCTTCGTGGTGGCCATGGTGAGGGAGTCGCCGCCGGGCAGTGCGGCCTTCACCAGTGCGGGGTCAACGGTGATCCCGCACAGGGATGGGGGCACGGTGTACGCCTTCTTGGGCGGTTCGTCGCCGGAGCATCCCGCCAGGCTGGAGGCAAGGGCGACGGCGGCCGACAGGGACACGGCCGCGCCGACGAACCGGTGACGCCGGAGAGATTCACGGACAGACAACGCGAGCCTTTCGAGGCAGGGGCGGGGAGGGTGCGAAGGGTGCTGACTTCGGAGGTGCGATCAGATGTCTGTCTTCAAGTGAGGAGACATCTGTAGGGTGTTCGTCCCTGCGGCCCGGAACCCGAGCTGAGCGGCCACACGCGCCTTTTCGTCAATACTGTTGTCCATCAGGTCCTCGCGGCCGTGTGCCTTCGCCGCGGCCTCCACCGCCTTCTCGGTGTACGCCGAGTTCTGCTCGACGCCGCTCTCCCACTGCTCGCCCATGACAGGGCCGGCGTCGTCCTTGGCCTTCCCCTCGGCGTCCTTGAAGAAGGATTCCAGGACCATGCTGCTCGCCGTCTCCGCCAAGCCGCCGGCCACCGCGCCGCCGACCGGGCTGGCGACGAACGACGTGCCCACGCCGATACCCGTACCGATACCCCCGGAGATGGCATTCTTCCACTGCGCCACGGACTGCTCGTACTTCTTGTCGGTTGCTTCTGCTTCGCCGGCGACCGCCTCCTGACGGCCGATGGCCAGGGTGCCGGACACCTCACCGGACCCCTGGGCGACCTGCTCAAGGGTGAACTGCATGTCCTTCGAGTAGCGCTCGTCGGCCGGCAGATCCGGGTTCATGTGGTAGTCCATGAGGTTCGCCATGTACTGCTTGTTGGCCACCTCCACGGCCGCGTATCCCTCGGCGTTCTGCCCCACGGTCAGCAACAGGGCGTTGACATCACGGTGGTTGAGCGTTGCGGAGCTGCCGGCGACGGGGAACAGCTTGTCCGTTTCCCCGTCCGAGTCGTTCGTCATGGCCCGGTTGATGTCCGGCAGGTACTCCGAGGTGATCTGCCCGATGCTGTCGCCCATGTAGTTGTGCTTGGTGAGCCGTTCGTTGTCGTCCGCGACGGAGGCCACGAGCGACTCGAAGAGCTTGGTCTGCCCCTCGTTGTGGGCGGGCGTATCCACCGTCGGCAGTTCACCCGCCGGGTGCCCGGTCGTGGCGGCCTCCAGGGCGAGGGCGAGGGTGTTGCGGCCGGTGTTGTCGTCGTCGCCCTTGAAGTTGGTCTCCTGCGGCCACTCCCGCTCCTCGAAGAGGTACTGGAAGTTGGAGAGGGGGATCTTTCCGTTCTTGCCGTTGTCGTCAGTATCGCGCTCGAAGGGAGAGTCCTCCTTGGAGACATACTCCTCGTTGAAGAAGTCGGTCGCCGCGTCCGGGCTGTTGGACAGCCCCTTGAGGTAGCCGGTCAGCGGGTCGTCGCCGCTGTCCTCGCCGATCCGGTTGAGCCACGGGTCCGGGCCCCGGTGCTGCCACACCATGTTCTCGTGCTCGCCGTTGCCCGTGAGCTTGCGTTCCGTCTCCATGAGCTTGTTGCCGTAGCTCTTGAGGAACTGGTCGTCGTAGTCGCCGGTCCGCATCAGGTTGCTCATGACCTGGAAGCCCATGGGACCGCCGCCGTCCCGGCCGATGGGCTGTTCGCCCAGCTTGATCATGTTGCCCTTCCAGCTCGTCATGTCGGCGGAGTCGCTCTGGGTGGCGGTGGCGAGCGTGAGGCCGAGATTGCGCTGGAGGTCGTCGAGCTTGTCGAGCCGTTCGCTGCCCACGTGCGGGTTCACGGCCGGGTCGTTGATGCCCTGCCAGAACTCGAGCGTCTTCTTGGGCCCGAGCTGCGTGGCGAACCGCTCGGCGAACAGCGGATCGTTCTTGTACTTGTCCAGACCGCCGTTGATCTTGTCGAAGTCGGCGGGTGTGAGGTCCTCAGGGTTCTTCGCCGCGATTTTGGCGAGGTCCTCGGCCGCCTGGACGGCCTCGACCGCGGAGTCACGGTCCTTGTAGGAGGCGTCCGAGAAGCCCATCGTGGACTGATTGGCAATCGCGGTCAGTACCTTGCTCGCCGAGGTGTCGCTCTCCGTGGCCTTCTTGAGAATCCCCTGCACTTCGTCGCGCAGCGCGGTGACATCGCTCTGGTCGTGCTCCGGGACGGAGGTGCCCTTCGCCGCCCGGTCCGGGTGGATGTTCATCGTGACGGTGAAACCACCGCCGCCGTTGTCGACGACGGTCAGATTCTTCCGGGCTGCGCGGCTGATGGCCTCCTCGACGTCCTTCTTGTGCTGCCGGAGCTCGTCGCGGGTGTCGGTGAGAATCTTGTGAATGGTGTTGGCCTGGGTGTGGGCGTCGGCGAACTCACCGGCGGTCTTGCCGACGAACTCCTTGGTGACCTGGGCGTTCAGGCCGGCCCAGTCGGCCGAGTTGGCGGCCTTGCGCAACCCGTCCTCGGCCTGCTTCTTCAGTTGGGCGAGGTTGCGTACGAGCAGGCCCCAGTCGGAGACGGCTTCGTCGAGCGTCGCGAAATTGCCGAAGCGCAGCGCGTCGAGATCCATGAGTGGTCGATTCTCCCTCTACGTCTTGGTCGCGCTGCTACTTCTTCGGCTCGTACGCCGGGTTCTTCTTCCCCGGCTCGCCGACCCGCTCGTCGAACCCGGCGTCCAGGGCGTCGATGCTGCTCATCTGCCGCTGGATGTAGTGGTCGTCGCCGGCGTGCACCTTCTTGGTGACTTGCATGTGGTTGGCGATATGGGCGCAGGCGTCCATGAGCGACTTCAGCTGCTCGTCCCACCGCTTCGATACGTGCTTGAGCCCGCCGCCCAAAGCGAAGCCCTGGCCGCTCAGGTCGCCGGCCGCTTTGTCGCTGCTGGGAACGGCTACCCGGGCCTTGCCCCACAGCTCGTCGTAGAGGCCGTGTGCCTGGCTGCCGATCTTCACCAGATCGCCGTTGGTCACCTTGAGGTCACCGGTCTGCCCGGGCAGGGCCGCCGAGCCGCCGCCCCCGGGGTCGAGCTGGTTCAACTGCATCCCGGTGGACTGCCGATGGACGGCGTCCGCCTTCAGCTGTTCCCACTCGTCCCATGCCATGGAAAACCCTTCCCCCGTGCGTCCGCTGCTTTTCGTCGCGGTTGATGAGCGCCTTTGCTTCAGGCCAAGCTAGCAACTCGACCAGGTGTCCAAGCGGGGCGGAGCTCGATCCTCGGACAGTGGTTGTGACCATCTGGTGGAGACTTCGGGACCGGCGCCGCCCGATGTCCCGGGATCAAGTGGTTGGTCTGCTTTCGCGCTCTGCGGGGACCGCCGGTACGCCCCGGCGGGCCCCGCAGAGCGGCCCGATGGACTTCAGGCGGCCGGGTGCCGTGCCTCCGGCCGCCCGCCGAGAGGTGCCGCGACGCCCGGCCGCTCGGGCGCGGGCCGCACCCGCGACCGGAGGCAGACGTGGAGGGTGGCCGCCTTGTGGGGCAACCGCACCGTTCTCACCCAGGACATCCAGGCCCGCTCCATCACCCTGCGGCAGGCCAGATTGCGCACGTCCCTGGAGCCGGCACGACCTGGGCTTTCACCTGGCGATCGTCGACCGGGCGCTGATCGGGCACGGGCTGGGCACGGCGTTCGTGTCGGACCTGGTGCGGACGGCTGTTCCGGTGCTCGCCCGAGGCGGAACGCGTCGCCGCCGAGCGCGGGCTGGAAGGCGGCGATGTTGGAGTGCAGCGGCCGGTAGACCTCGATATAGGCGAACCGCCTGCCCTCGTACGTGATCAGGAACGGCCCGCCCTCCCGGCTCTCGTGCAGCCGGCGCAGCTCGTCACTCCAGCGCTCCGGGGGCCAGGCCTGGTGCCAGGTCTCCGCCAGATACTCCTGGCCCATCCAGCGGGACAGCAGGCGGCCTTCCTCGGCGGTGCCGCTGAGCGGACGGGCGGCCCAGGGCGTGGGCAGATCCAGTCGGTCGGCGATCACATATCTCCTCTCTCCTGAACGTGTGCGCGCTCCCTCGGCCTCCGTGCGCCCCGTCAAGAATGCGGCTGAATCAGGTGGATAGAGGGGCGGAAAGCCGTTCGTGCGGCGCTTTTCCCCGTGAGGTTCCGGCCGTACCGCGAGGCGATGGCGGGGGCCCGGGGCAGGCGGGTGGTTCCGTGACGGGCGCGGCTACCGGTTTCATCGGCAGTGCTCCCGGCTTCAGTCGGGAGGTGAAACCGATCTCGCCATTCGGGGTGCGGGGTGCCCCGGAATCGTGCGGAGCCGGAAAGCGCAGAAGGTTACGCGAGTTCACTGGATCGGATGATCGGGCGGGAATTTCTCTTCGGTCGGGGTGCACGTGTTTAGAGTTCGGTGTCATGCAGTTGCGGTACGCCTTCCGGCTCGAACCGACCCCGTTCCAGCAGATGATGCTGGCGCGGACGTTCGGCTGCGCGCGGGTGGTGTTCAACGACGCGCTCGCGCTGCGCCGTGCCGCGTACACGGCCAAGGAGCCGTGGATCGGTGCCGGGGACCTGTCCAAGACCGTGCTCACCCAGGGCAAGAAGCGTGAGGGGCGAACGTGGCTGGGTGAGGTGTCCTCGGTGGTGCTGCAGCAGTCCTTGCGGGATCTCAGTCCTCCTACCGTGCCTTCTTCGACTCCCGCAGCGGCAAGCGCAAGGGGCCACCGGTCGGTGCGCCCACCTTCAAATCCCGCAAGGACAAAAGGCAGGCGGTGCGCTTCACCGCGAACGCCCGCTGGAAGATCACCGAGACGGGCCGGCTGATCCTGCCGAAGATCGGCCAGATCCGGGTGCGCTGGTCCCGCACGCTGCCTACCGCCCGTCCACGGTCACCGTGATCAAGGACGCTGCCGGACGGTACTTCGCCTCCTTCGTCGTCGACACCGACCCGGACACCGACGCGCAGCGCTGGCCTGTGGAGGACGCGGCCGGGCGCGAGGTGGGTCTGGACATGGGCCTCACGCACTTCGCAGTCCTGGACAGCGGCGAGAAGATCGCCTCACCGCGGTTCCTGCGCCGCGCGGAGAAGAAACTCAAGAAACTCCAGCGGGAGCATGCCCGTAAGACGAAGGGATCGAAGAACAAGGAGAAATCACGGCGGGCGTTGGCCCGTCAGCATGCCAAGGTCGCCGACGCCCGCCACCACTTCCACCACGAGCTGTCCTCCCGGCTGGTCCGCGAACACCAAGCGGTCCATGTCGAGACGCTCCACGTGAAGGGCATGGCCCGCGGCAGGCTCGCCAAGTCGATCCACGACGCGGCCTGGTCCAGCTTCCTGAACATGCTCGAATACAAAGCAGCCCGGTACGGGCGGGTCTTCCAACGGGTCGGGCGGATGTTCCCCTCCTCCCAGCGCTGCTCGAACCCCGCCTGTCACCGTATCGACGGCCCCAAACCCCTGAGCGTCCGCACCTGGACCTGCCAAGGGTGCGGGACCGTGCACGACAGAGACACCAACGCCGCCGACAACACCCGCCAAGAGGGCAGACGGCTGTACACACTCAAGGTCGCCGAGGGACATCACGGAGACCCAAAACGCCTGCGGAGCGACGGTAAGACCAGGGACCCAGGTCCCGGCACGACGCGTTGAAACAGGAAGCCACGGAATCCCCCACCCACCACCGTGCCGCGAAGCGGCACAGCACCCGGTAAGGGAAGGCCAGAATCCTCAGGCTTCAGCCCGAGGAGCATGTCAACATCCCCTGTGACCGAAACGACCGAACCGCCCGGGCGCCGCGCCTCCATATTCGCCGACCTCACCCCGCTGCGGCTCTCGCCCGACTACCGGCGGCTCTGGTTCGGGAGCACCGTCTCCTGGATCGGCCAGGGCATGACGTCGCTGGCGGTCTCGCTCCAGGTCTACGACATCACCGGGTCCGCCTTCTCCGTGGGGCTCATCGGGTTCTGCTCACTCGTGCCGCTGGTCGTCTTCGGGCTCTACGGCGGGGCCGTCGCGGACACCGTCGACCGGCGCAAGCTCGGCCTGTTCAGCGCCGCCGGGTCGTTCTTCCTGTCCGTCGTCCTGGTGGCGGCGACGTTCGCGGGCGTCGAGCGGGTCGGGCTGCTGTACGCGGTCGTCGCCCTCCAGGCCGTCTGCCTCGCCCTCAACGCACCGGCCCGCGCCTCGATGATCGCCCGGCTGCTGCCGGCCGAGCAGCTGCCCGCCGCCAACGCACTGAACTCCATGACCACCACGACGGGCATGCTTGTCGGGCCCATGCTGGGGGGCCTGATCGTGGGCTGGTGGGGCTACCGCTCCGCGTACACCGTGGACGCCGTCTGTTTCACCGCCTCCCTGTACGCGATGTGGCGGCTGCCCTCGATGCTGCCCGAGCGGAACGAGGGCGACACGGGCAAGCGGGCTTCCGTCCTGGACGGGCTGCGTTTCCTCGGGACCCGGCCGAACCTGCGGATGACCTTCTTCACGGACCTGTGCGCGATGGTCCTCGCCCACCCCCGCGCCCTCTTCCCGGTCGTCGCGGTCCTCTGGTACGGGGGTGACGCGCGGACCACCGGACTGCTCGTCGCCGCCCCGGCCCTCGGCATGCTGCTCGGCGGCGTGTTCTCCGGCTGGCTCGGCCGGATCCGGCGGCACGGGCTCGCGATCCTGCTGGCCGTCGGCTCCTGGGGCCTCGCCATCGCTGTCTTCGGGCTCACCCGCAACCTCTGGCTGGGGCTGCTGTTCCTGGCGATCGCCGGATGCGCGGACACCATCTCGATGGTCTTCCGCAACACGATGCTCCAGGCGGCCGTGCCCGACGAGATGCGCGGCCGGCTCCAGGGCGTCTTCATCGTCGTCGTGGCGGGCGGCCCCCGCCTCGGGGACTTCGTGGCGGGCTCGGTGGCCGACCTCGCCACCCCCGCTCTCGCCGTCACCGGCGGCGGCGTCCTCTGCGTGACCGGCGTGGCTCTGCTCGCGCTGAAGTGGCGTGCCTTCGCCCGCTACGACGCCCACGACCCGCAGCCGTAGGCCCGGGCCCGGCCCCCGCCCGGAGTCCCGGCCCCCGCCCGGGCCCGGCCCGGAGTCCCGACCCCGAGCCCGGCCCGGAGGCCCGACCCCGACGCGACCCCGTGGCCCGACCCCGACCCGACCCCGGAGGCCCGGCCCAGGCCCCCGCCCGGCCTCGGAGCCCCGGCCGCCGCCGCCCGCTCAGCTCACGATCGAGCGGGCGAACCCGAGCTCCAGCAGGTCCTGCGGACGCAACCGCAGCTGGTCCGCGGTGGCGCCGGTCTCCGACGGCGGCCGCTTGAGAATCGCGGCGGCCAGTTCCGGGGCGATGACGGAGAAGTAACTGTCCGCCGTGACATGGGTGTTGTCCGGTACCGCGAGGGCCAGCGCCCCGCCCGAGCCGCCCTCGCCGATCACCAGC
This sequence comes from Streptomyces sp. NPDC026589, assembly GCF_040638385.1. NCBI lineage: Bacteria > Bacillati > Actinomycetota > Actinomycetes > Kitasatosporales > Streptomycetaceae > Streptomyces > Streptomyces sp. NPDC026589. The sequence continues at coordinate 69,995 of NZ_JBEZYG010000017.1, read as the reverse complement.
GTCGTCACCGGCACCCGGACCGCCGCGACGGCCGCGAAGGCGTCCGCGATGGCCGCGCCCGCGCCCGCCCGCTCCGCCTCGGCGTCGTTGGCCGCGCCCGGGGTGTCGATGAGGGTGAGGACGGGGACGCCGAGCCGGCCCGCCAGCCGGATGGTCCGGGCCGCCGCGCGGTACCCGGCCGGGCGGGTCGGCGTCCCGCACTGGGCGACGTACGCGACGGGCAGTCCGTCCGCGCGCAGCCCGAAGCCGCACAGCAGCCCCGGGTCCGTACCGCCGCACCGGTCACCGTGGAGCGGGAGCCGGACGCCGAAGTAGTCGGCCAGATACGCCTCCGCGCGAGGTCGCCGAGGGTCGCGGGCCGCCGCCACCGCCTCCCGCCCGGTCTCCGGAAGCCGGGCCGCCGACAGCGCGCGGGGCAACGGGGCGGCGGAGAGCGCGCCGTGCGGGCCGAGCGCGCGCAGCCAGTGCGTCAGCGCCCGGACCAGCTCGCCGGGCGGGACGACCGCGTCCACCTGGCCCGCCGCGAACTGCCCCTCGGCGCTGTACGCCTGGGGATCCGCGTCCGCCGGCCGTACCCGGGAACCGGCGAAGCCGACCTGCGCGCCCGGCAGCGCCAGCACCACGTCGGCGCCTGCCCCCACCGTGGCCCAGCCGCCGCCGGTCGTCGGGTCGCGCACCACGGCGATCTGCGGGAGCCCGGCCGCGCGCAGCCGGGTGGAGGCGGCGGCCACCCGCTGGAGCTGGGTCAGCGCGACCATGCCCTCCTGCATCCGGCTGCCGCCGGTGGCGACGAGCGCGAGCAGGGGCAGCCGCCGGGTCAGGGCCAGCTCGTACGCGGCCACCAGCCGGTCCCCCGTCGACCGGCCCAACGAGCCGCCCAGGAAACCGAATTCGAAGGCGAGCAGCACGCACGCGCGGTCGCCGACGACCCCGGTGCCGTACACCACGGACTCCTCCTCGCCGGTCCGTGTCGCGGCCCGCTCCCGCGCCGCGTCGTACCCCGCCCAGCCGAGCGGACCGTCCGGCGGCAGGGGGTGCGACGGCGGGCGGTGCTCGGTGAAGCCCGCCGGGCCGGTGAGCAGCGCGATCGCCTCCCGGGCCGTCGCCCGGGCGGGGGAGTCAGCCGGCATGGAGCGACCTCTTCATGATCTTGCCCAGGTCGTTGCGGGGCAGGGCGTCCAGGTAGTGCACGGTGCGCGGGCGCTTGTGCGGGGCCAGCTGGGCCGCCACATGGTCCGCCAGCTCCTCGGCGGCGGGCGGGGAGCCGGGGTCGGCCGCGACCACCCAGGCCACGACCCGTTCGCCCAGGTCCGGGTCCTCCTCGCCGGTCACGGCGGCTTCCCGGACGCCGGGGTGCGCGAGCAGCACGTTCTCGATCTCGCCCGCGCCGATCTTGTAGCCGCCGCTCTTGATGAGGTCGGTGGCCTTGCGCCCGACGATCGTGACGTACCCGTCCTCGTCGACCGTGCCGACGTCCCCCGTACGGAACCAGCCGTCCGCCGTGTGCGCGGCGGCGGTGGCGTCGGGCCGGTTGAGGTAGCCGGTGAACAGGTTCGGGCCCCGGACCTGGATCTCGCCGATCGCCCCCGGCTCACCGAGCACCGTGCCGTCCTCCTCGGCCAGGCGCAGCTCCACCCCGGCGAGCGGCGGGCCCACGGTGCCGGGGCGCGGGGCGCCGTCCGCCCGGATCCCCGTGTTCATCAGGGTCTCCGTCATCCCGTACCGCTCGATCACCCGCCGCCCGGTGGCCGCCGCGATGCGTTCGTGGTCGTGCACGGGCAGCGCCGCCGAGCCGGAGACCAGCAGCCGGGCCCCGGCCAGCGCCCCGGCCAGCGCGTCCCGTCCGCGACCGTCCACGGGGGAGCCGTGACCGCTCCCGCCCTCCGGGGAGCCGTGACCGCTCCCGCCCTCCGGGCCGTCCAGCACCTCCGCCAGCCGGTGGTACATCGTCGGCACCCCGAACAGCATGGTGCCGCCGGAGGCCAGCTCACGGGCCACGCCCTCGGGTGAGAACCTCCCCAGGTGACGGACGGAGCCGCCGCGCCGCAGCGGGCCGAGGACGCCCAGGATCAGCCCGTGCACATGGAACAGCGGCAGCGCGTGGACCAGGACGTCGTCGCCGGTCCACCCCCAGGCGTCCTCCAGCGCGTCCAGGGACGCGGCGACGGCCCGCCGGGGCAGGACGGCACCCTTCGGCGGGCCGGTGGTGCCGGAGGTGTAGACGATCAGGGCGGGGGACTCGGGGTCCTCCTCGGCCGGAAGGGCCCCGCCCGCCATGGCCTCCGGCCCCTCCTCGGCCGGAGGGACCCCGCCCGCCGAGTCCTCCGCGGGAGCGCCCGCCGCCCGCGCGTCCACGGTCACGCGCCGCAGCTTCTCCAGTGCGGGCGGCAGCGCGTCGCCCGGTCCCGCGAGCACGGCCGTGGGCTCGCTGTCGGCCAGGATGTGCGCCAACTCGCGCTCGCCGGTGCGGGGGTTGAGCGGCACGGCCGGGACCCCGGCCCGCAGTGCCGCCACCACCGCGATCACGGTCTCCGGCGTCGGGGTGGCCCAGACGGCGACCCGGCCCGCGTCCGCGATGCGGGCGGCGAGCGCGTCGGCGGCTCCGGCCAGCCGGCCGTAGCTCAGGGACAGGTCACCGAAGCGGACGGCCTCCCGGGAGGCCGCCGGGCCGGTGGGGGACTGGAGCGCGGGAAGAAGGAGGGTCACGCCGGGAAGCCTAGGGCCTCCGGGCGGGCCTCGCCCGGACCCGGATGCCGATGAGGGCAGCGTCACCCCGGGTCGGTTTCCGGACAGCTCGTCCCGCTCGCCGCATCGCTGCACGGAGCACTCAACCACAATTTTGACACGACCTTGACAAACTAATTTTGCGTTGCCAGCATGCAAAAAGCCGCCCTGTTGGGGGAGTTGGAGCGCTCTCTCCAAGAAAAAAGCTGCCTGCGCCCGTTCACCGGCGCAGTCGTCGCACGCCCGCACGCCGCACGCCGCACGCCGCACGCCGTACGCCCGCACGCCGCATGCCGTACGCCCCGCGCGCCGGGACCCGTACGCCGCAAAGCGCGACAGCGCCTTGCCTGAGGGACCCCACGTACCGTCAGGAAGGAACGACCATGTCACCCGCACCCCCACGGTGGTCCAGATACGCCACCGCGCTCGCCGCACTGCTGGCGGCCACGCTCGCCGTCCCCGCCGTGGGACCGGCCCTCGCCGCCGACCCCGAAGCCCGCGCCCCACGCGTCGCGGCCGACATCCCCGCCGCCGACTACCAGCAGGTCCAACTCGCCCTCGGCGGGGCCGAACTGGGCGAGGCCATGTCGCTCGCCGTGCTGCCGGACCGGTCCGTGCTGCACACCGCCCGCGACGGCACGGTCCGGCTGACCGACGCCGCCGGGTCGACGAGGACCGCCGGGAAGCTCGCCGTCTACACCCATGACGAGGAGGGTCTCCAGGGCATCGCCGTCGACCCGGGATTCTCGGCGAACCGCTTCGTCTACCTCTACTACTCGCCGGTCCTGAACACCCCGCCCGGTGATGCGCCCACCACGGGCTCCGCCGCCGACTTCGCGGCGTGGAAAGGGCATCTGAACCTCTCCCGCTTCGTCCTCAAGGCCGACGGCACCCTCGACACCGCCGGCGAGAAGGTCGTCCTGGAAGTCGCGAGCGACCGGGGCCAGTGCTGCCACGTCGGCGGCGACATCGACTTCGACGCCGCCGGGAACCTCTACCTCACCACCGGCGACGACACCAATCCCTTCGAGTCGGCCGGCTACGCCCCCATCGACGAACGCGCCGACCGTAACCCGCAGTTCGACGCCCAGCGGTCCTCCGGCAACACCAACGACCTGCGCGGCAAGCTGCTGCGGATCAAGCCCACGGCGGACGGCGGCTACACCGTCCCGGCGGGCAACCTCTTCGCCCCCGGCACCCCGGACACCCGCCCCGAGATCTACGCGATGGGCTTCCGCAACCCGTTCCGGATGTCCGTCGACAAGAAGTCCGGAGCCGTCTACATCGGCGACTACGGCCCCGACGCGGGCGGCACCGACCCGGCCCGGGGCCCCAGCGGCCAGGTCGAGTTCAACCGGGTCACCCAGCCCGGCAACTTCGGCTGGCCGTACTGCACCGGCGCCAACACGCCCACGGAGACGTACGGCGAGTACACCTTCCCCAGCGGCCCGTCCGCCGGGAAGTACGACTGCGCCGCCGGCCCGGCCAACAACTCCTTCCGCAACACCGGCCAGGACACACTGCCCCCGGCCCGGCCCGCCTGGATCCGGTACGCCGGCGACGCGGGCTCCCCGCCGGAGTTCGGCGGCGGGTCCGAGTCCCCGATGGCCGGACCCGTGTACGACTTCGACGCGAACCTCGACTCCGCGGTGAAGTTCCCCGCCTCCCTCGACGGCCGCTTCTTCGCCACCGAGTACGGCCGCAAGTGGATCAAGCCGGTCGAGGTGAAGGCCGACGGATCGCCCGGGACCATCGACACCTTCCCGTGGACCGGCACCCAGGTGATGGACTCCGCCTTCGGACCCGACGGCGCGCTGTACGTCCTCGACTACGGCACCGGCGCGAACAACCAGGCCCTCTACCGCGTCGAACACCTCGCGGGCAGCAACCGCTCCCCGGTAGCCGAAGCGGCCGTCGACAGGACCTCCGGGCCCACCCCGCTCACGGTCTCCTTCTCCTCGGCCGGCAGCGCCGACCCCGAGGGCGGGAACCTCACCTACGCCTGGGACTTCGGCGACGGAGCCACCTCCACCGACCCGAACCCCAGCCACACCTACACCACCGCCGGGACCTTCGACCCGACCCTGACCGTCACCGACCCCGAAGGGCTCACCGGCTCCGCGAGCCTGGTCGTGACGGCCGGCAACAGCGCGCCCACCGTCACGCTCACCACCCCGGCGGACGGTTCACTGTTCTCCTTCGGCGACTCCGTCCCCTTCACCGTGAGCGTCAGCGACCCCGAGGACGGCACGATCGACTGCTCCAAGGTCAAGGTCACCTACCTCCTCGGCCACGACAGCCACCGCCACCAGATCACCTCGAAGAACGGCTGCTCCGGCACCATCGACGTCCCCGTCGACGGGGAGCACGACACCGCCGCCAACATCTACGGGGTCTTCGACGCCGAGTACACCGACGCGGGCGGGCTCACCACGCACAGCGACTCCGTCCTCCAGCCCCGCCACCGCCAGGGCGAGCACTTCGCCGCCCACAACGGCGTCCAGGTCGCCCCGCACGGCCCCGCCGAGGGCGGCGCGACCGTCGGCTACACGGACAACGGCGACTGGGTCTCCTTCACGCCGTACGTCCTGTCCGACGCCACCTCCATCACCGCACGGGTCGCCTCCGGCGGCGCGGGCGGCACCCTGGAGGTACGGGCCGGCTCCGCCACCGGGGCGCTCCTGTCCACGCTCACCGTCGCCCCGACCGGCGGCTGGGAGAACTTCGTGAACGTCACGGCGGACGTGAACAACGCCCCCGCCGGATCCACCGAGCTGTTCTTCGTCTTCAAGGGCCCGACGGGCCAGGGCAGCCTCTTCGACCTGGACGCCTTCACGTTCGACACCCAGGGAGTGCAGGTGGACCACCGATGAGACGATCCCGCGTCCGCCGCCTCGCCCGCGCCGTGGCCCTCACGCTCGGGGCGGCCTTCCTGAGCCCCGGAGTACAGAGCGCGGCGGCAGCCGACCCGTACCAGGTCCTGGTCTTCTCCAAGACCGCCGGATTCCGCCACGACTCCATCCCGGCGGGCATCACCGCCCTCCAACAGCTCGGCGTGGCCGACGAGTTCATCGTCACCGCCACCGAGGACGCGACCGCCTTCACCCCGGCGAACCTCGCCACCTACGAGGCCGTCGTCTTCCTCTCCACCACCGGCGACGTCCTGAACGACACCCAGCAGAGCGCCCTCAAGGGGTACGTGGACGGCGGCGGCGGATTCGTCGGCGTGCACGCGGCCGCCGACACCGAATACGACTGGCCGGAGTACGAGGACCTCGTCGGCGCCCGATTCCAGAGCCACCCGGCGATCCAGGAGGCCCGCCTCACCACCGAGGACCACGTCCACCCGGCGACCGCGCACCTGGACGACACCTGGACGCGGACCGACGAGTGGTACAACTACCGCTCCAACCCCCGCGCTGACGTCCACGTACTCCAGTCCCTGGACGAATCCAGCTACAGCGGCGGCGAGATGGGCGGCGACCACCCCATCACCTGGTGCCACCCGCAGCAGGAGGGCCGCTCCTTCTACACCGGACTCGGCCACACCATCGAGTCCTTCGCCGACCCGGACTTCCGCCAACTCCTCCTCGGCGGCGTCCAGTACGCGGCCGGAGCCGTCGAGGCCGACTGCGGTGCGGGCGGCCCGGGCCCGGACCCGGGAGGCGACAGCGCGGAGGCGGAGGCGTACACCTCCTCCTCCGGCGTCCAGAGCGCCGCCCACGGCTCGGCGAGCGGGGGAGCCACCCTCGGCTACATCGACCACGGCGACTGGGCGGGCTACTCCGCCCTCGACACCGCCGGGGCCACGGCCTTCACCGCCCGGGTCTCCTCGGCCGGCGCCGGCGGCACCATCGAGGTCCGCTCCGGCTCCGCCACCGGGCCGCTCCTCGGCTCCGCGGACGTCGCCCCGACCGGCGGCTGGGAGACCTTCACCGAGGTCACCACCGCCCTGACCGCCGGGACGGGCCCGCTGTTCCTGCGGTTCACCGGGGGAGCCGGCGCCCTCTTCGACGTCGACCGCATCGCCCTGACCCGCGCCCCGGCCACCGAGGACGAGGGCTCGTCCAACGTGCACCTCTTCTACTACCCGTGGTACGGCACCCCCGACGGCTCGGGGAGCTGGCGGCACTGGCAGCAGGGCGGCCACACCCCGCCCGACTCCATCGGCGCCGACCTCTACCCGAAGCTCGGCCCGTACGACTCCGGGGACATCGCCGGAACCGTCGACCAGCACATGAAGTGGGTCCAGCGGTCCGGCGCGGGCGTCATCGTCTACAGCTGGTGGGGGCAAGGGGGGTACGAGGACTCCCTCGCAGGAGACGTCATGGACGCCGCCGCCCGCCACGGCATCGAGGTCGCCTGGCACATCGAGCCCTACGGCGGCCGCACCGCCGATTCCGTCGTCGACGACATCGCCTACCTGGAAGGGAAGTTCGGCGACCACCCCGCGTTCTACCGGGACGCCGCCCACGGCGACCGCAACGCCTACTACATCTTCGAGAGCCTGAGGATCCAGGACTGGTCCGCGCTGGACGCCGTCAAGGACACCGCCATCGTCCTCGCCCAGACCACCGACACCAGCAAGGTCGACCACTTCGGCGGGATCTACACCTACGACGGCATCGCCGGGGCCACCGCCCCCGGCTGGAAGAACGCGGGCGACTACGCCAAGGCCAACGGCCTGGTCTGGGCCCCCTCGGTCGCCCCCGGCTACCTCGACGACCGGGCCGTGCCCGGCAACACCACCCCCACCCTGGGGCGCGAGGACGGCGCCTCCTACGACCTGGGGTGGAACAACGCCCTCGACCCGGCCATCGGCTCCGACCCCACCTGGGTCTCCGTCACCTCGTTCAACGAGTGGCACGAGGGCAGCTCCATCGAGCCGGCCTCCTCCAGCCCGCCCCCGGGCCACGGCTACGAGACCTACGAGGGGGCGTACGGCACGACCGGGGAGGCCGCCGAGACGGCCTACCTCGACCGGACCGCGTACTGGGCGGACCGGTTCGAACAGCAGCTCCGCAAGCGCGGGTAGCCGCACCGGAGCCCGCACACGGACGGCCGCGTTCCGGCGGGAACGCGGCCGTTCCTCCGTACCCGGAGGCCTCACTCGTCGCGCGTACCCGGAGTTCTCACTCGTCGCGCTGGATGCTCCGCATCCGCCCGTACGCGTACACACACCCCGCCAGCGCCAGATCGGACAGCAGCATGAAGCCGATCGCGTAACTGTCCTTGGCGCTGTAGATCGCACCCATCACCAGCGGCGGCACGAAGCCGCCCAGCCCGCCCATCGCCCCGACGATGCCCGTCACACTGCCCACCTTCGGCTGCGGCGTCACCTGCGAGACCAGGGCGAACACACTGCCGCTCGCCGTGCCGAGCCCGGCCGCCATGGCCAGCAGCGCGATCGTGCCGACCGGGTCCAGCGGCGGCTCGAAGGCCTGCACGATCGCCATCAGCGCGGCCAGCAGCAGGGCTACCGAGGTCACCAGCGCCGGGTGCGCCCGGTCCGAGAGCCAGCCACCGATCGGCCGGAAGACCACCGTGACCAGGGCGAACCCGGCCGCCTTGGTGCCCGCCTCGGTCGGCGACATCTCGTACCAGGTCTTCAGATACGTCGGCAGATACACCCCGAACGCCACGATGCCGCCGAAGCCGATCGCGTACAGCGCCGACAGCTCCCAGGTCACCCGCAGCTTCCCGGCCTCGCCGAGCCGGTGCGCCAGCGTGTCCGCGGGGACCTTCCGGCCGGGGTGGTCGCTGACCAGGACGGCCGCCACCAGCGCGTACACCACCAGCGCCCCCGCGACCACGAGGAACGGCAGGTTGTCGCCGTGCTTCGCGATGCGCGGGGTGAAGTAGCCCGACAGCGCCACCCCGCCCATGCCCATCCCGAACACCCCCAGGGCGAAGCCCCGTTTGGCGGGCGGGAACCACGAGTTGACCAGCGGAACGCCGATCGCGAACGTCGTCCCGCCGAGCCCCAGCAGGAAGCCCACCGCGAGCATCGCCCCGTAGGAGTTCTTCGCCGGGATCAGCAGCAGCACCGGCACGATCGTCAGCGCCGACACGAGCGGGAACATCAGCTTCGCGCCGTACTTGTCCGTCAGCGCCCCCACCGGGATCCGGCCCAGCGACCCCACGAGCACCGGCACGGCCACCAGGAAGGACTGCTGGAACGAGCTGAGCCCCAGCCGGTCCTTGTACTCCCCGGACATCGGCGCGATCAGGTTCCACGCCCAGAATGTCAGCGCGAAGCCGACCGTCGCCAGGACGAGATTGCGGTACGCGGCCGCCGGAGGAGCGGTTGCCGCCGGGGCGGGCGGCTCGGGAGACTGCTTGACGGAGGTGTCCACACCAGCCAGTCAAGGGCGCGGTACACCGCACGGCCCGCCGGGCTGCGCCGACCGGGGGACAGCGGGCGCCCGGCGCTCCCGGCGGCCTCCCTCAGCCGATACCGCCACGAGCTGGGACAATCGCGGTATGGATCGGCTGGACAGGGAAATCCTCGGCATTCTCCAGGAGGACGCCCGGATCTCGTACCGGGATCTGGGCGTACGCGTGGGGCTCAGCGCCAACGCGGCGGGCGACCGCGTCCGCCGGATGCGCCGCGACGGGGTCATCCGGGGCTTCACCGTCATCGTCGACCCGGCCGCCGACACCCGTTCGGGCCTGGTCGTCTTCATTGATGTGACGTTGCGGCTCGACACGACGAACGAGGAGTTCGAACGCTCGGTGCTGATGCTGCCCGGAATCACGGAGGTGGTCCACGTGACGGGCGGCCACGACTACCTCGTACGGGCCACCGTCGCCGACCCCGGGGCGCTGGACACCCTGCTGCGCCGGCTGAAACGGGAGGCGGGCATCGCCCACTCCAACACCCGGATCGCCCTGCGGGCGGCCCCGAAGCACTGAACCGTCTGAACCGTCTGAGCCACCGGGGCCACCGGGGCCACCGGGGCCACCGGGGCCGTCTGAGCCGCCGAGGCCACCGGAACCACCGGGTCAGGCCGGGGCCGCCGGGGCCACCGGGTCAGGCCCGGGCCGCCGGGGCCACCGGGTCAGGCCGGGGCCGCCGGGGCCACCGGGTCAGGCCGGGGCCGCCGGGGCCGCCGGGTCAGGCCGGGGCCTGCCAGGTCACCGTCGTCGGACGGCCGTCCTCGCCGCGCCCGTCGTCCGCGACCACCAGCCGCACCCCGGTCCGCCCGTCCGGCAGCCGGACCGTGGCGTCCACCTCCACCTCGATGGCCGACACCCCGGGCCTGCGGTGCGCGGCGGCCAGCGCCCCGCGCAGGGCGGCCAGCAGCTCCCGCCCCGTCTCCTCGCCCACCAGCGCGTCCACCGCCCCGGCGAACCGCACCGACGGCGGGAAACCCAGCAGGGCCGCCGCGCCCCCGGTCTCCCGCAGCACCCGGCCCCGGAAGGTGCTCGGAGCCCCGGCCGGCGGCTGCTGGAGCGCGAAGATCGCGGTGCGGACCTCCTGGATGGTGGAGTCCAGCTCGTCCACGGCCCGCCCCAGCAGCTCCCCGGTCTCCGGCTCTCCGCTGCCGCCGGTCTCCGCCTCCCCGCCGCCGGTCTCCGCCTCCCCGTCGCCGCCGGTCTCTTCCGACGCGGCCCGGCGGCGGGTCGACTCCAGCATCATCTCGGTGGCGAAGAGCCGCTGGACCACCAGATCGTGCAGGTCACGGGCGATCCGGTCCCGGTCCTCGTACACCGCGAGCTGCTCCCGGTCGGCCTGCGCGTCCGCCAGCACCAGAGCCAGCGCCGCCTGCGAGGCGAACTGGGTCGCCAGCAGCTTGTCCATCTCCGTGTAGGGCCGCTCGCCGCGCCGCCGGGGCAGGGCGAGGGTGCCGATGAGCCGCCCGCCGCTCTGCAACGGCAGCATCATGCTCGGCCCGAAGCGGGAGCGGACGCCGGTGGTCATCCGGGGATCGGTGGCCGAGTCCTCGACGAAGACCGGTTCGCCGCCGAGCAGCTGCACCAGCACCTCGGAACCGGGCTCGATCACCGTGCCGACGATGCCCGCCGGATCGTCCGGCGTGGACGCGGTGACGATCTCCATCCCGCCCTCCTCCGTCGGCTGGAGGATCACCCCGGCCGACGCGCCCGCCAGCACCCGGGCCCGCTCGGCCACCGTCATCAGCGCGTCGGCCGCGTCGGTACCGGTCAGCAGGGCCGTGGTGACGGCCGCCGCTCCCGCGATCCAGCGCTCGCGCTGCCGGGCCGTGCCGTAGAGCCGGGCGTTGCCGATCGCGATGCCCGCCTGGGCGGCGAGGACCCGCAGCAGGGCCCGGTCCGTGTCGCTGAACGGCCCCGACGGCTTCTCGGCGAGCCAGAGGTGCCCGAAGACCTCGGTCCGGACCAGGATCGGCGCCCGCAGGAAGCCGCGCGCCGGGGGACCGCCGGGGGGACCGCCCTGCCGGTCCTCCTCGACCAGTGCGGCCGGACCCGCGGACGAGTCGTCCGGGAAGAGGTCGAGATGCTCCCGCTCCGCCTCCGTCATCCCGGCGGTGTACAGCTCCTCGACCCGGTCGCGGTCCGGGTCCAGCACGCCGAGCGCACCGTGGCGGGCCCCGGTGAGGGTGGTGGAGGTGTCCACGATCTGCTGGAGGGTGGAGCCCAGCTCCAGGTCGCTGCCGACGTTGAGGACCGCCTCCAGGAGCATCGGCAGCCGCCCGGCGGCGGCCGGGCCGGGCTCCACGGGCCCCTTCATCCGCGCCGCCCGCTTCGGCCGTTCCGCCGCCCGGTCCGTGCCGACGTGCTCACCCCGCCAGCGGGTTGAGGACCATCGGCTGGATCTTGCCGTCGAGCATGGCGCCCAGACCGAGCACCGAGCAGACGTCGGGACGCTCCGCGATGTGCACCGGCATCCCGGTCGCGTCGCGCAGCATCTGGTCGAGGCCCGGGAGCAGCGCGCTGCCGCCCACCATCATGATGCCCCGGTCCGCGAGGTCGGCCACCAGGTCCGGCGGGCAGTCGCGGAGCACCTTGCCCACCCCGTCGAGCACGGCGGTGAGCGGCGTGTGGATGGCCTGCCGTACGGCGGCGGTGTCGACCTGCACCGAGCGGGCCAGCCCGGTCGCCACGTCGCGGCCGTGGATCTCGGTGAGGGCGGGGCCGGTCAGCTGGAGGCCGTTGCCGTGCAGCGCCAGCTGGAGCGGGCGTACGGACTGGCTGGGGAGCACCAGCTCGTGGCGCTGGCGCAGATGCTGGATGACCGCCTCGTCGATCGCGTTGCCGCCCACCGGGATCCGGACGGCGGTCACGATCGAGCCGAGCGAGAGCACCGCGATCTGGGTCGTGGCGGCCCCGCACACCATGATCATGGTGGCGGTCGGCTGCTCGACCGGCAGCCCGCAGCCCACGGCCGCCGCGATCAGGGTGTCCACCAGCTCGACCCGGCGGGCGCCGAGCCCGACCAGGGTCTCCACCGTGGCACGCTGGGCCAGCGGGTCGGCCTCGTGCGGGGTGCAGGCGGCGGCGCGCAGCCGGGGCTTGCGGCGCAGCTGACGGCGGAGCTTGTCGCCCAGCAGATGGCGCAGCATCCGCTGGGCCATCTCGATGTCGACGACGGTGCCGCCGGAGACCGGGCGGGCCACCCGGATGTACTCGGGGGTGCGGCCGGTCATCTGCTCGGCGAGCGCACCGACGGCGATGAGGGAGCCGGTACGGGTGTTGACGGCGGCGACGCTCGGTTCGTCGACGACGAGGCCGAGCCCCTTGACGTACACCCGGGTCCTCGCGGCCCCGAGATCGACGGCGACGTGGCAACGCTGCAACTGCTCAAGGCTGACGGTCACGGCGATTCTCCCGAGCGCGCGGATGGAGGGGGGCACCGGCGGCAGCCGGTATCTCTCTTTGCAACTTTGGCGCTGTCCGGCCCGTCGCGCGCGCTGAGCTGCGCCGTAAGGGGGGCTGGAGCTGACGGCTCCTCAGGTCAGCGGGCCGGAAGCAGCCGCTGGAACAGGCCCCAGGTGAACTCCGCGACCCGCTCCCCGCCGGTGGCCGGGTCGGTGACGGCCAGCGACCACCGGGTCGGGGCGCTGCCCTCCATCGGCCGGGCCGGGGGAAAGGCGCGGGCCGCCTCGTCCACGGTGCACGACCACGGGAGCAGCGCGTCCGGAGAGGTCAGCTCCGGTCCGGCCGCGCCCGGGGCCCGCACCAGCCACTCGTTCCACACGGCCCCGCCGGGCCCGGCCATCACCTCGAACCGCAGGTCGGGCCAGAGCGGCACCGGCCACAGCAGCGCCTCGCACTCCAGCTCCCCGACCCGGCGCGGCAGGATCGCCTCCGGTTCGCCGAGCACCGAGCGGTAGCGTCGCAGCGACCCCCGCCCCCGGGGCGCCCGGACCATGGCCTGCCAGCGGCGGTTGGCCTCCCGCATATCGGCGAGGGAGGCGCTCAGTTCATGCCGGGCCTCCTCGACCAGACCGGGCTGGTGGTCGGCCATCCGGCGCAGCAGGACGAGCTGGAACTGGAGGGGGCCGAAGGGGGCGGGAGCGGTCATGCCGCCCATCCTCCCGCGTGTCAGGCGTATCGGACCGGCCGTCACCGCAATCAGCGCTTCGTCACAGGATCCTCACCTGTGCGGCTTCCCTGGTTCTTCCGCGCACGCCTAACCTGCGGGCGCCATGGATTACTGCCACCCGTGCCGACGGCATCTCAACGGAGCCCTGGCCTGCGCCGGGTGCGGTACACCCGCCGAGGCCCTGGGCCCCTACGCCGTGCCCGCCCCGGACGTGGGTGACGCCCCGGGCGGGGCCGCCGCGTCGCCGGACGGGACGGCCGCGCCCGGCGACCCGGGAAGCCCCCGGCGCGATGCCCGAGGCGATGCCCGGCTGGACGCCCGACGTGGCACCCGACGCGATGCCCGGTTGGACGCGCGGCGCGACGCCCGACGCGGTGCCGGAGGCCGGCCCGACGCCGGAGGCCCGTCCGACGCCCGCCCCGCGTCGCGGCGGCGGGCCCGCGGCGGTCATCGCCGGCGCGGCCGGACCGTCCTGCTCGGCGCGCTCGGGCTGCTCCTCGCGGCGGGCGCCCTGAGCCTGGCGGAACTGGCCGGGGAGCCCGGGCGGGACGACACCGCAGCCGACTACGTACGTGAGTCGCCGTCCGGCCCGTCCGGGGCCGGGCCCGAGGAGCCGTCCGCCGACGAGCCCCGCGATCCCGGCCCGGCCGGGTCCCGGGCCGGGGCGACCACGGGCCCCGCCACCGACGTCTCACCGGCCGGCACGCGCCGTGGGAACCCCTCACGCGCGCCGAGCCCCGAAGCCTCGCCCACCGACGGGCCCACCGCCTCCCCGGACCCCGACGGCGCGGACCCCGACGAGGCGGGCCCGTCCGACGTCCCCGACAGCCCGCCCGCCGATCCGCCGGAACCGGACGATCCGCGGGAGTCGACGACCGCGCCCGCACCCCCGCCGCCCCCGGCGGAACCGACACCCGCCCCGGCGCCGTCCCCGACCTGCACCCGCTTCCTGTGGTGGTGCACGTAGGCGCGACGCGACGCCTGAAGAGCGACCGCTAAAGAGCGTCCTCGCCCAGCATCCGACGCAGCAGGTCCCGCAGGAGTGTGCGCTCGGCGTCGGAGAGGCCGGCCAGCGGCTCCCGGGCGAAGTCCAGCGCGTCCCGCAGCTCACGGGCCGTGCGCCTGCCCTTCTCCGTCGCGGCGGCCAGCTTGATCCGCCGGTCGGCCGGATCGGGCCTGCGCTCGACCAGCTCCCGGGCCTCCAGCCGGTCGACGATCCCGGTGACGTTGGACGGCTCGCACTTCAGCCTGAGGGCGATCTTCCGCATGGGCAGGGGCTCCAGCGAGAGCAGCCCGAGCACCCGCGCCTGGGCCCCGGTGAGGGAGTGCTCGGCGGCGGCCCGGTCGTACTCCTCGTGGTAGCGGGCCACGACGGCGCCGATGAGTTCGACGACCTCAAGGGTCAGGGGGTCTGTGCGAGTGGCCATGGGGCACAGCGTACCGATTTACTTGACATCATGAAATATTCAGGAGCATGGTTGTTTCATGTCATGAAGCTTTTCGCGCCACCGGGCGCGGAAGCACACCCCCTCGTATGACATTGAGGAGAACCCGAGCCCATGTCTGCAGCACTTCCCACGTCCAGCCGTGAATGGCACCTGGTCGCCCGCCCGCACGGCTGGCCCAAGGCCGAGGACTTCGCGCTGCGCGAGGCCGAGGTCGCCGCTCCGGCCGAGGGCCGCGTCCTCGTCCGCAACAAGTACTTCTCGGTCGACCCGTACATGCGCGGCCGGATGAACGACGTGAAGTCCTACACCCCGCCCTTCCAGCTCGACCACCCCATGGACGGCGGCGCGGTCGGCGAGGTCATCGCCTCGAACGCCGAGGGCTTCGCCGTCGGCGACCACGTCCTGCACGGCCTCGGCTGGCGCGAGATCGCCGACGTGCCCGCGAAGCACGCGGTCAAGGTCGATCCCGACCTCGCCCCGCTCTCCGCCTACCTCGGCGTGCTCGGCATGACCGGACTCACCGCCTACGCGGGCCTGTTCGACGTCGCCTCCTTCAAGGAGGGCGACGCGGTCTTCGTCTCCGGCGCGGCCGGCGCCGTCGGCAGCCAGGTCGGCCAGATGGCGAAGCTCAAGGGCGCCTCCCGGGTCATCGGCTCCGCCGGCTCCGACGAGAAGGTCAAGCTCCTCACCGAGGAGTACGGCTTCGACGCCGCGTTCAACTACAAGAACGGGCCCGTCCGCGACCAGCTCGGGGAAGCCGCCCCCGACGGCATCGACGTCTACTTCGACAACGTCGGCGGCGAGCACCTGGAAGCCGCGATCTCCTCGTTCAACGTGCACGGCCGCGCCACCATCTGCGGCATGATCGCCCAGTACAACGCGACCGAACCGACCCCCGGCCCGAACAACATGGCGCTGATCATCGGCAAGCGGCTGCGCCTGACCGGCATGCTCGTCAGCGACCACTCCGACCTCCAGCCGCAGTTCGTCCAGGAGGTCGCCGGCTGGCTGGCCTCGGGCGAGCTGAAGTACCGGGAGACGACGGTCGAGGGCATCGAGAAGGGCTACGACGCGTTCGTCGGGCTGCTGCGCGGGGAGAACACCGGGAAGATGATCGTCTCCCTGGTCTGACCCGCTCCCCGGTCCGATCTGTTCCCCGGTCCGACCCGCTCCCTGCCGGTCGCGGTCACGCGCTAGGCTCGTCCGCAGGCCGTCGCGATCCGTGGGCGCGAGTCGCGGCGCACCAACAGGAGGAATCCTCACACCATGACCATCCAGAAGATCGACGTCGCCTACACCGCCGTCGCCACCGCCGAGAACGGCCGCGACGGACGGGTCTCCTCCGACGACGGTCAGCTCGACGTCGTCGTCAACCCGCCGAAGGCCATGGGCGGCAGCGGCGCGGGCACCAACCCCGAGCAGCTCTTCGCGGCCGGCTACAGCGCCTGCTTCCAGGGCGCGCTGGGCGTCGTCGCCCGCCAGGAGAAGGCCGACATCTCCGGCTCGACCGTGACCGCCTCGGTCTCGATCGGCAAGACCGAGGCCGGCGGCTTCGGCCTGGAGGTCGCGATCAGCGCCTCCATCCCGAACGTCGACGCCGCCACCGCGCAGGCGCTCATCGAGAAGGCCCACCAGGTCTGCCCGTACTCGAACGCCACCCGCGGCAACATCAACGTCGCGCTCTCGGTCGCCTGACAACAGCGCCGCCGATCACAGCGCCGCCGCCGTCGAAGGCAGCACCGCGTGAGGACCGCACCCCGCCCCGGGGTGCGGTCCTCACCGCTTTCCCCCGCCAGTACGCTGACGCCCATGAGTGATCTCGGGGCGGGTTTCGGCTACTTGATGAAGGGGCAACGCTGGGTTGCCCAACACGGACGATGGTTCGGCTTCGGGCTGCTGCCCGGACTCGTCACCCTCGTCATCTACGCCGGAGCGCTGATCGGACTCGGCTACGGAGCCGACGACCTCGTCGGCTGGGCGACGCCGTTCGCCGACGACTGGTCCTCGCCCTGGCAGGGAATCCTGCGCACCGGGCTGACCGCTCTCGTCTTCGTCCTCGGCCTGTTCCTCGCGGTCATCACCTTCACCGCCGTCACCCTCCTGGTCGGCCAGCCCTTCTACGAGTCGCTCTCCGAGGAGGTCGACCGCAGCGAGGGCGGCGACGTCCCCGAGTCCGGACTGCCGCTCTGGCGGGAACTGTGGATCTCCGCCCGCGACTCCGTGCGCATCCTGCTACGCGTCGCCCTGTACGGGATCGCCCTCTTCGCCTGCGGTTTCATCCCCGTCATCGGGCAGACCGTCGTCCCCGCGATCGGCTTCTGCGTCTCCGGCTACTTCCTGGCCGAGGAGCTGACCGCCGTCGCCCTCCAGCGCCGGGGCATGGTGCTCAAGGACCGCCTCGTCCTGCTGCGCGGCCGCCGGATGCTGGTGCTCGGCTTCGGCGTCCCGCTGACCCTGGCCTTCCTCATCCCCGTGGTCGCCGTGTTCCTGATGCCGGGAGCCGTCGCCGGGGCCACCCTCCTCGCCCGCGACCTGGTCGACCCGGACGCGGCGTCGGACCCGGGCCCCGGGCCCGGCACCGCCGACAGCGGTGACGCACCGGCCCCCCGGGCCTGGTCCGCGTGACCGAACTGCTGGCCGTCGCCGCCATCACCGTCCTCGCGGTCATCTCGCCGGGCGCCGACTTCGCGATGGTCGTGCGCAACAGTTATCTGTACGGGCGCACCACCGGTGTCCTCGCGGCCACCGGCGTCGCGGCGGGCGTCCTGGTCCACGTCACGTACACCATGCTCGGCGTCGGGCTGCTCATCGCCTCCTCGACCGTCCTGTTCACGGCGGTCAAGCTGGCGGGCGCCGCCTACCTCATCTACATCGGGGTGCGCACCTTCCTGGCCCGCGCCGACCTCGACGTCGACCTGAGCGACCGGCCGGGCCTCTCCCCGTTCGGGGCGCTGCGCAGCGGCTTCCTGACCAACGCCCTCAACCCGAAGACGACCCTGTTCGTCGTCGCGACCTTCACCCAGGTCGTCGGGCCCGACACCGCCCTGTGGCAGCAGGCGGGTTACGGCCTGTTCATGTCGGCCGCCCACCTCGGCTGGTTCGCCCTCGTCGCGCTGTTCTTCTCGCACTCCCGGCTGCGCGGTGCGATGCTGCGCCGCCAGAAGGCCCTCAACCGCTCGATCGGCTCGGTCCTGGTCGGCCTCGGCGTCACCCTGGGCCTGGCCCGCTGAGCGGAGCGCCGAAGAAAAAGGGAACCAGGTCTCAGCGCACCGAGAACGCGTACTCGGTGCGCGAGACGAACTCCTCGCCCGGCCGGAGCACCGTGGAAGGGAACTCCGGCCGGTTCGGCGAGTCCGGGAAGTGCTGGGTCTCCAGCGCGATCCCGGCACACGGCCCGAACGGCCGCCCGTCGAAGTGGTCGGCCGTGTACAGCTGGAGCCCCGGCTCGGTCGTCCGCACCGTCAACACCCGCCCGGACGCCGCGTCGTACAGCTCGGCGACGACCCCGCCCGCCTCCTCGGCCCCCTCCTCCATCTCCTCCAGCACGAAGTTCTGGTCGTAGCCCGCGCCCACCGCCCGCATCCCCCGGAAGTCGAACCGGGTCCCGGCCACCGGCAGCAGCTCACCCGTCGGCACCGACGCCGCGTCCACCCGGGTCACGTGCTCCGCCGCGATCCGCAACTGCTGCCCGAGTGCGCTCCCGCTGTCCGCGCCCGCCAGGTTCCAGTACAGATGGCTCGTGGGGTTCAGCACGGTCGGGGCGTCGGTCACCGCCCGGTAGCCGAGCCGCAGCGCCCCGCCGGGCCCCAGGGTGTACGTCACCGAGAAGTCGAGCCGCCCGGGATACCCCTCGTCCCCGTCCGCCGAGACCAGGGAGAGCCGCACCCCGTCCGGGACCGCCACCGCGTCCCACACCCGCTTGTCGAAGCCCCTGGCCCCGCCGTGCAGATGCGTCCCGCCCTCGTTGGGCGTCAAGCGGTACGTGCGCCCGTCAAGGACGAACGAAGCGCCCCCGATCCGGTTCGCGTACCGCCCGACCACCGCGCCGAAGTAGGGGGCCGGGAACTCCTCGTAGCCCGCGACGTCCGGCAGCCCGAGCGCCACCGGGACCCGGGAGCCGTCCCGGCCCGGCACCTCCACGGACTGCACGATCGCGCCGTAGGTCAGGACCCGCACCCGGACCCCGTCCCGCTCCAGCGTCCACCGGCGGACCCGCGACCCGTCCGCGAGAGCGCCGAGATCTTCCGTGTACGTGGCCGTATCCGCGCTGGTCGTCATGGTCACCGACCCTACGCGGGCGGCTCGGGGGCCGTGATGTTGCGGTAGGCGATCTCCGCCAGCCGGGCCTGGCCGTCGCGGCTCGGATGGAACCAGTCCCACTGGCTGAGCTGCGTCCCGGTGAAACGGAAGTCGAACACCGCCCCGCCGTCGTACCGGCAGTAGCGGTCCTTCGCGCACACGTCCCGCAGCACCCCGTTGTACGCCACCACCCGCTCCCGCACCGCGTCCCGCCGGGCCACGGCCGCCGGGCCCAGATCGTCCGCGTCGGCCAGCATCGACTGACAGATGCCGAGCTGCCAGATCTTCTTGCCCAGCTCGTTCACCCGCCCCGTCGACCAGAGCCGCTTCAGGTCCGGCACGCTGGAGACGTACACCTGCGCCTTCGGGGCCCCGGCCCGCAACTGCCGCATCGACGCCTCGAACGACGCCCGGAAGTCCGCGACCGGCGTCATCAGCCGCACCGAGTCCCGGCACGCGTCGTTCGCGCCCGTCATCACCGTCACCAGCTCCGGCCGCTCCTTCGCCGCCAGCGCCATCTGCTCGGGCAACTGCACCATCCGCGACCCCGACACCGCGTGGTTCCAGCTGCGGTCCGCGGCTTTGGACGGGCCGAGCAGCCGGACCGCGAGACTGCGCACCGCGTCGTCCGAACCGGTCGCCCACGACACCTCGGGACAGTCGGCCAGCACCGAACACGCGTCGAAGCCCCGGGTGATCGAGTCCCCGACCGCCGCGACCGACCCGGGCCGGGGGTTCCAGGCCGGGGCGGGGGAGGGGGACGGCGAGGCCCCGCGCGTGGCCGCCGGCGCGTTCCGCGACACGCCGCCCTCCGCCCCGTCGGAGCCGCACCCGGCCAACGCGACGACGCCGACGCAGGAGAGCGCCGTCAGCGCGGCGGCGGTGGTACGCATTCGTGGGCGTGTCGCACGCTCCGGCATCACTCGGATCCCCTCCGGTCAACCCTGGCCTATGCCTCTGGACATGCCCCCGGCAAGCACACGATCCCCAGGTCGGGGCTCTGCGCGCCCTGCCGGGTGAAAGCCGGCGAATCAGGGGCCCGAGACCGACGGTACGTCACACGGACGGCCCCGGCGCACGGTAGCTTTTCCCCGTCGGACCAGTGGCGTCCCGCCCGCCCGCGCACACACGGGCGGCTCCGGTACATTACGTCACGTCACATACTGTCCCTTTTCAGGAGATTAACTCCCGATGCTGTTTACTGATGACAACCTCGGGAACCGGCCGGAAAGAGACGGTACGGGCGCGAGGCCGCTGGGGAAGGCGTACCTCGTCCCACACGGGAGGTTCCGGTGACGACACGTGGAGTCCTGTACGTTCACTCCGCACCACGCGCGCTCTGCCCACATGTCGAGTGGGCAGTGGCGGGCGTCCTCGGTGTGCGGGTCCAGCTGGACTGGATCAGACAGCCGGCCGCGCCCGGCACCTGGCGGTCCGAATTCTCCTGGAAGGGCCGCGCCGGCACCGCCTCGCAGCTCGCCTCCGCCCTGCGCGGCTGGGACCTGCTGCGCTTCGAGGTGACCGCCGAGCCGTGCCCCACCGCCGAGGGCGAGCGCTACAGCTCCACCCCCGGCCTCGGCATCTTCCACGCCGTCACCGGCATGCACGGCGACATCCTGATCCCCGAGGACCGGCTGCGGGCCGCGCTGGCCCGGTCGGTGCGCGGCGAGAGCGACCTGGAGACCGAGATCGCCGCCCTGCTCGGCAAGCCCTGGGACGACGAGCTGGAGTCCTTCCGGCACGCGGGCGAGGGCGCCCCGGTCCGCTGGCTCCACCAGGTGGTGTAACTCAAAGCCCCACCGGCGCCCTTCGCGATCAAGCCCCTCCGGCGCCCTTCGCTGAGCGGTGATCGAGGGGCAAAATCAAGCCCCTCCGGCGATTGAGGAGCGGGGCCCGGGGCAGAGCCCCGAAAGAACGATGAAGCCCGCCTCCCGGACCCCGGGAAGCGGGCTTCACACGTACAGGGGTGGCGTCACACGGACCGGAACGCCAGCACCACGTTGTGCCCACCGAATCCGAACGAGTTGTTGATCGCCGCGATCGGCCCCTCGGGCAGCACCCGCGGCTCACCGCGCACGATGTCCGCGTCGATCGCCTCGTCGAGCTCGTCGATGTTGATGGTCGGCGGAGCGATGCGGTGGTGCAGCGCCAGAACCGTCGCCACGGTCTCGATGCCGCCCGCGCCACCCAGCAGGTGACCCGTCATCGACTTCGTCGCGGAGATCGCCACATGGTCAAGGTCATCGCCCAGCACCTTGCGCAGCGCCTTGATCTCCGCGAGGTCGCCCTGCGGCGTCGACGTGGCGTGCGCGTTGAGGTGGACCACCTCGGACGGCTTGAGGTCGCTGGAGTCCAGCAGGTTCTGCATCGCGGCGGCGATGCCCCGCCCGGTGGGCTCGGGCTGCGCGATGTGGTGGGCGTCGGCCGACAGGCCCTGGCCCAGCACCTCGCAGTAGACCCGCGCGCCCCGCTTGGCGGCGTGCTCGGCGGACTCCAGGACGACGACGCCCGCACCCTCGCCGAGGACGAAGCCGTCCCGGCCGGTGTCGTACGGGCGCGAGGCCGTCTCGGGCTCGTCGTTGTTCTTGGACATCGCCATCATGTTGGCGAACGCGGCGATCGGCAGCGGGTGGATCGCCGCCTCGGTGCCACCGGCGACGACCACGTCGGCACGGCCGGTACGGATCATCTCGACGGCGTACCCGATGGCCTCCGCGCCCGAGGCGCAGGCGGAGACGGGGGTGTGGACACCGGCCTGGGCGTTGACCTCCAGGCCGACGTTGGCCGCCGGGCCGTTGGGCATGAGCATGGGAACGGTGTGCGGGGAGACGCGGCGTACGCCCTTCTCCTTCAGCACGTCGTACTGGTCGAGCAGGGTGGTCACGCCGCCGATGCCGGAGGCGATGACCGAGCCCAGGCGCTCGGGGGCGATGCTCTCGTCCTCGCCCGCCTTGGCGGTGAAACCAGCGTCCGCCCAGGCCTCGCGGGCCGCGATCAGCGCGAACTGCGCCGAGCGGTCCAGCTTGCGGGCCAGCGGGCGGGGAAGGACGTCGCCCGGGTCGACGGCCGCGAGGGCGGCGATCCGGACGGGCAGTTCGGCGAAGCGCTCGCCTTCGAGAGGCTTGACGCCGGACCGGCCGGCCATCAGACCTTCCCAGGTCGATGCGGAGTCGCCACCCAGCGGAGTGGTTGCGCCGATACCGGTGACGACCACGGTGCGATTGGTCGAGTTCACTGGAAAATCTTCTCCACGTGTAGAGGGTCGTGAATCAGCGGCGCCACCGCCGGGTGGCGACACAGCCGGGCTGGGGTCAGCCCTGGTGCTTCAGGATGTAGTTGGCGGCGTCGCCGACCGTCTTGAGGTCCTTGACGTCCTCGTCGGGGATCTTGACGTCGAAGCGCTCCTCGGCGGCGACGACGACCTCGACCATGGACAGCGAGTCGACGTCCAGGTCGTCGGTGAAGGACTTGTCCAGCTGGACGTCCTCGACCGGGATACCGGCGATCTCGTTGACGATCTCGGCGAGACCGGTGACGATCTCTTCCTGCGTGGCGGCCATCTTGGCGCTCCTTCGGTGGGTTTTCTTCAGGGTTCGTGCGTACGGACCAGAAGGTCCGGTGTGCCTAGGGGAGGGTAACGACCGTCGCGGCGTAGACGAGACCCGCCCCGAAGCCGATGACGAGCGCGGTGTCGCCGCTCTTCGCCTGACCGGTCGCCAGGAGCCGCTCCATCGCGAGCGGGATCGAGGCGGCGGACGTGTTGCCGGTGGACTCGATGTCACGGGCGACCGTGACGTGCTCCGGCAGTTTCAGGGTCTTCACCATCGAGTCGATGATCCGCATGTTGGCCTGGTGCGGAATGAAGACGTCCAGGTCCTCAGGGGCGATCCCGGCCGCGTCCAGCGCCTGCTGGGCGACCTTCGCCATCTCGAAGACGGCCCAGCGGAAGACCGCCTGGCCCTCCTGCGTGATGGCCGGGAACTTGATCTCGCCCTTCGAGTCGAGCGGCAGCTTGGAGACGTCACCGATGTGCAGGTCGTTCCAGGCCACCGTCTGCTTGATGGTGTCGGACTTGTCGCCCTCGGAGCCCCACACGGTCGGGCCGATGGCCGGTTCCTGGGAGGGGCCGACGACGACCGCGCCCGCGCCGTCACCGAACAGGAAGGCCGTCGCCCGGTCCTCCAGGTCGGTCAGGTCGCTGAGCCGCTCCACGCCGATCACGAGGACGTACTCCGCGGAGCCCTCGACGACCATGCCCTTGGCGAGCGTGAGGCCGTAACCGAAGCCGGCGCAGCCGGCCGAGATGTCGAAGGCGGCGGGCTTGCCCGCGCCGATCTTGTGGGCGATCTCGGTGGCCACGGCAGGGGTCTGCTTGAAGTGCGAGACGGTCGAGACGACGACCGCGCCGATCTGCTCCGGATCGATGCCCGCGTCCGCGATGGCCTTGCCGGACGCCTCGATCGACATCGCGGCCACGGTCTCCTCGTCGGAGGCCCAGTGGCGGGTGACGATGCCGGAGCGGGAGCGGATCCACTCGTCGGACGAGTCGATCGTCTCGAGGATCACCTCGTTCGGCACGACCCTGGTCGGACGGTAGCCGCCGACCCCGAGGATCCGTGCGTACGGGGCGCCCTTACTGGGCTTGATCTTCGACATGCTCGCTCCTTAGGCGCCTGCGTGCTCGGAAATGAGCGCGCGGGCCGTGTCGAGGTCGTCGGGGGTCTTGAGCGCGAGCGTCTTCACACCGGGCAGCGCGCGCTTGGCGAGCCCGGTCAACGTGCCCCCGGGGCTCAGCTCGACGAGTGCGGTGACGCCCAGCGACTGGAAGGTCTCCATGCACAGGTCCCAGCGGACCGGGTTGGCGACCTGCCCGACCAGCCGGGCGATGATCTCGGTGCCGGTGGCCACGGTGTGGCCGTCGGCGTTGGAAACGTAACGCACGGTCGGGTCGGAGACCGTGAGGTCGCCGACCGCCGCGCGCAGCTTCTCCACGGCCGGGGCCATGTGGTGCGTGTGGAACGCGCCGGCCACCTTCAGCACGACGACCCGGCGCACGCCCTCGGGCTTGTCGGCCTCCAGGGCCGCGATCTGGGCGGCGGTGCCCGCGGCGACGACCTGGCCGCCGCCGTTGACGTTGGCCGGGGTCAGACCGAGCTTCTCCAGGTGCGGGACCGTCACGTCGGGGTCGCCGCCGAGGAGGGCCGCCATGCCGGTCTCGGTGACCGCGGCGGCTTCGGCCATGCTGAGCCCCCGGGTGCGGACGAAGCGCAGCGCGGCCTCGTCGTCGATGACGCCCGCGAGCACGGCGGCGGTGATCTCACCGACGCTGTGGCCCGCGACGACGGACGGCGAGGCGTCCAGGGCGGCTGCCGAGAGCAGTCCGGCGGCGACCAGGAGCGGCTGGGCCACGGCGGTGTCGCGGATCTCGTCCGCGTCGGCGCGCGTGCCGTAGTGGGCAAGGTCGAGCCCGATGGCGTCGGACCAGGCAGCGATGCGGTCGGCGGCACCGGGGAGGTCGAGCCAGGGAGTCAGGAAGCCGGGCGTCTGAGCGCCTTGGCCGGGAGCGACGAGTACGAGCACCCTCACACTCTCTCTTGTGGACGGCTCCGCACGCCCGTGGGGACAGGGACGAAGAACCGTCGGGGGAATTGTTGAAGTCCAACAAAAGTCTAGGACTGAGGATCCGCTGCGGCCAAGCGCCCCAGGATGAGGGCGATCCGCAGTGTGAACGCGGAGCGCACATCGGAAGGGGACCATCCGGTGACGTCGGTCACACGTCGTAGCCGGTAGCGCACGGTGTTGGGGTGCACGAAGAGCATCCGGGCGGCGCCTTCGAGACTGCTCGCCTGTTCCAGATAGACGCTGAGCGTTTCCAGCAGCGCCGAACCGGCCTCTTCCAGCGGTCTGTAGATCTCCTCCACCAACTGGTCCCGCGCGGCCGGGTCTCCGGCCATCGCCCGCTCCGGAAGGAGATCGTCCGCCAGGACCGGCCGGGGCGCGTCCTGCCATGCCAGGCACGCCTTCAGCCCGGCAGCCGCCGCCTGCGCGGACCGGGTCGCCGCCAGCAGGTCCGGCACCACGGGACCCGCGACGACCGGCCCGGCGGCGTACGGCCCGATCAGGCCCTTCGCGACCTGGAGCGGGTTGTCGCTGCCGCCCGCGATGACGACGAGGCGGTTGCCCAGGACGCCGGTGAGGACCTGGAGCTTGGCGTGCCGGGCGGCGCGCCGGATCGCCTCCACGGTCAGCTCGCTGTCCCCGTCGGGCGCGGTGCCGAGGATCACGCACACGTGCTCGGGCGAGTTCCAGCCGAGCGCGGAGGCCCGGGACACGGCCCCCTCGTCGGCCTCGCCGGAGAGCACCGCGTTCACCACGAGGGATTCCAGCCGGGCGTCCCAGGCGCCCCGGGCCTCGGCGGCCTGGGCGTAGACCTGGGCGGTGGCGAACGCGATCTCGCGCGCGTAGACGAGGAGCGCCTCCCGCAGCAGCGACTCGTCGCCCGGGGCGGCCACCTCCTCGATCGCGGCCTCCATGACCTCGATCGTGGTGCGCACCATCTCCACGGTCTGCCGCAGGGTGATGGCCCGGGTCAGTTCGCGCGGCGCGGTGCCGAACACGTCGGTCGAGATGGCCTGCGGGGTCTCGGGATGCCGGAACCACTCGGTGAACGCGGCGATGCCGGCCTGGGCGACCAGGCCGATCCAGGACCGGTTCTCCGGAGGCATCGCCCGGTACCACGGCAGCGATTCGTCCATGCGGGCAATCGCGTTCGCGGCCAGCCGGCCGGAGGACCGCTCCAGCCGTTTCAGGGTCGCGGCGTGCAGGTGGGCGTCGTGGGCGGGGGGCAGCTCAGGATCGGGTCGGGGCACGAGGACAAGACTGCCTTATCGGGCCGGAAGATCGGTGGGCCGGGGCGACGGTGCCCCGTACCGGCGGGTAGACGAACACCTGACGCAACCGCTCCGCTCCGGCGGCCGTACGGCGGGCGCGGCCGTTCGGCTCCGGCGGCCGTACGGCGGGTGTGACGGTTCCGCCCCTGCGGCCGTACGCAGGGCGCAACCGCTCCGCTCCGGCGGCCGTACGCCGGGCGCGACCGGTCCCGTTCCCGAGGCCGCATGCCGCCGCGCCACCGTCCCGCTCCCGCGGCCCTGCGGCGGGCACCCCCGGGCTACCGTGGCCGGGTGATTTCCGTGCACCGGTCCGATGACCGTTACCGGGGCGGGGACGAGGCCGCCGGGATCGTCACCCGGCACGCCCTTTCCTTCGGTCCCCACTACGACCCCGACAACCTCCGCTTCGGCCCGATCCTGGCCTGCAACGAGGAGCGCCTCGCCCCGGGCGCGGGCTTCGAGGAGCACCCGCACAGCCATACGGAGATCGTCACGTGGGTCGTGGAGGGCGAGCTGACCCACCGCGACTCGGCCGGCCACTCCACCGTCGTCCGCGCCGGGGACGTGGCCCACCTGAGCGCCGCCTCCGGGGTCCGCCACGTCGAACGCAACGACGACATCGGCCCGTTGACCTTCCTCCAGATGTGGCTGGCCCCCCTGGAGCCGGGCGGCGAACCTTCGTACACGGTGGTCCCCGGCATCGCCGACTCCACCCCGTACGCCCTGCCCGGCGCGGGCGCGATGCTCCATGTCCGCCGCCTGGCCATGGGCGAGCGCACGGCGGTGCCCGACGCGGCGCGCGCCTACGTCCACGTGGTGCGCGGGCGGGTCGCCCTGGACGACGAGGAGCTGGGCCCCGGCGACGCCGCCCGGATCACCGGAGCGGAGGGCCTGGAGGCGGTCGCGGTGACGGGGCCGGCGGAGCTGCTGGTGTGGGAGCTGGCGGGGTGAGGCACTCACGGAGGCGCGCTCGCGAAGGAGAGTGACGGCCTGGTCAGCGATCCTGCCGGACGCCTCCACCTGGACAGTGGTCGTATCCGGCCCGCCTCCCGCCTCGGATACCGTGTTCCTCTACGGGGTGCCATAACGGATGTGACGCCCCCTACCGGAGGTAGTCAGCGTATGAGTTCAAAGCGCAGCAAGAATCCAGCCCTGCCCGTACTTGACGACGCCTACCGACTCGCGTCGGTCAAGGAGGCCGAAGAGTCCACCCGTGACGCGGCCGCGCGGCTGGCCGCCACCGAGCTGCGCCGCGTTTCCCACCCGGGCCGGGTCACCTGGGGGCCCACCGATGAGGCCGAGCCCGTACCGGTTCCGCCGACGGTGGTCGACGGTGACGGGGACCTGTGGCTGCGGGACCGGGGCACCGGCACCTGGACCATGCCCGAGTTCGACCCGAAGGAGTTCCCGGCCCGCTGTGGCGAGGTTCTGACGTGGAACGAGCTTGCCTGCGAGTTCGGCCCGCTGACCGGACTGGCCGACGACCGCCGCATGGGCGGCGGCCGGCGCTGACCGCGCAGCCTTCCGGGACGACCGCGCCCCTGAAGCGCCCGCTACGGCGGGGGTGGGAGCTCCAGCTCACCGCCCGGCTCGACGATGGCGGCGAGCAGGTGAGCGTGGTGGTGGCGTGCGACCGCCACGAGCAGCATGGTGCGGGCCTCCAGCCACGATCTCAGTCGAGTGGGCAGATTCTTGCAGACCCGGCTGTGAGCGGCGGATCCGTGCGACGCCCTTGTCCAGGTCCACGCCGAGCGGCGGGCCCTCTGCCGGCCGGACGTTCTTGCGGATCCGCTCCTGCTCCATCGCCCGCTTCACCGCTTGTGCTGCCGGAGAGTACTCCTCCGCCAGCGCCGCGGTACGTCCCTTCGTCGTGCGGTAGTAGATCCATCCCCGGCGCTCTGCCCACAGCAAGGCGCGGTCCGCCAGGATCAGGCAGATGCCGGCAGCGACGCCGACCGTCACCACAAGCAGAGCGCTTCTCATACCGCTGGAACGCAGCAGCCCGCTGCTGCGTTCCACGCTCCAGCCGCAGGTCACACCAACCGCGGACGGCAGAAATATCGGGAACGACAACGGCCTGGCCGGTTCACGACAGGATCCGGTTATGGAGAACGAGCTGATGATCGCGTTGATCGGGGCGGGCAGCGCCCTCACTGGCGCTCTGATCGGCGGTGCAGCTGCTGTGGTCGGAGCGTCGAAGGCGGCCCGCAGCGCTTATCTGGGATCGCTCGACGTCACCCGCCGTACGGCGCAACGGGAGGTGTATTCCGAGCTCCTGAAAGCCGCACATGCCTACGAGGCGGAGACCAGGGCAGTGCTGGAAGGCGCGGGCTTCCTTCTCCATGACCTGTTCAACGAGCTCGAAGGCCTCCCGGTCCGGCACAGCAGCTCCGAACGGGCTGACCTACGACGGGCGGTCTCGACCGCGGCCGAGCCTCAGCCGGTGGCGGCCGCGGCTCGTCAGGTGGAGCTGGAGGGGCCATCGAGCGTCGCAGCGGCCGCCCGGGCCGTTCAGGCCGCAGCCGAGCAGCTGGGCGCCACGCTCAACGGTATCGAGGACGGTTCCGAGGGTCCCGACGGGAGCCTGCACCCCTCCACGCCGGCGGATCTCCCCCGGGAACACTTCGAGTTCCTCAAGTCAGCTATCAGCGCGTTCGCCGACATCGCGCGCAAGCATCTCAACCACCGCTAGCTGAGCCAGGGCGTGTTTCGAAAGGAGCGCCGTCCGCCGGGAGGGCGGGCTCGGCGGCATCTGGTGCGTGCGATCGCAAGGCGGAGGGCGCGCGCCCCGCCGGCCCCGTGGTGTGTCACAGGGAGCGGCGGGCCCGCCAGAGGTCGCGGAGCAGCGCGATCTCGGCCATGTGGTGGATGAGCTCCAGGTTGGCGTTGGCCAGCACGCCGATGTACGGGTCGTCGGGGTCGGAGCCGTACGGATACCGCGAGAGGCCGACCGTGTCGAGCTGCTCGTCGGTGAGCGCGGCGATGCTGGCGCGGTGACGGTCGATGGTCTCCCAGAAGCGGTCCAGCGCCAGGGAGGCGGACGGCGTGAAGTCGACCAGGAGATGCGGGTCCCGCCGCCGTTCGCCGAAGGTCCACTCCCAGCGCCCCGCGAAGTCGGAGTGCAGGTGCCCCAGCCGCCACGCGATGGTGGTGATCGGCACGACGTCGGGCTCCGGCTCACCGGTGAACGCGAGGACCTCCTCGACCCGTTCGGCGCTCACGCTCCAGTCCTCGGCGATCTTCGCCACGGACATCCCGCCCGCCGCCTGCCGCGCGACCTCCGCGTACTCGCTCGCCGGGATCTGCGGCGCCCCCTTGTCGATGACCCACGCGCCGGGCCCGTACGCCCGCGGAGTCACCGCGTCCTCCCGGCGCCGGATCGACCAGCTGCCGGGGGCCGGCTCCCACAGGTACTCCTCGTCCCCGAGGCCCTTCAGCCGGACCTGGGCCATCTCCCGCGCCTGGTCGAACTGCTCGATCAGGATGCTCAGCCGGTCGGTCCGTCGATCGTGGTCGTTCATGCGTGGCTCCCTCGTCGGCGCGCCACGCGATCCACGGCGCACGGAGGGAAGTTAACGGCTCACCTCGCGGGGCGCGACCGAATTCCGGGGCGGGTCCGGGGCCCGCCGGGAACAGGAGGTCAGGCCTCGGCGCGCTTCTCCCGCTCGTCCGCGATCCGGTCCAGCGCACGCATCGCCTGGGAGTGCCCGCTCATCCGCCGGCTCACCTGGCCGGTCGTGAACAGCGCGGTCCCCACGAGCGATACGGGAAGGGACAGCCCCAGGACGAGCAGCGCCTCGGGCCAGTCGCGTTCGTCCTCGCAGTAGTCGCCCTTCCACAGCCCCTCGTTGGCCGTACCGCTCTCCGTGAACAGGCGCGCCGCGCACTCGTCGGTGAAGCCGCTGCGCGTTTCGACCTCATAGTCGGTCAGCAGCAGAATCGCGCACCAGCCCCACAACAGTGCGGACAGGAGCAGCAGACCGGCACCCCAGTTGCGTATACGGGTGGACTGCTGCCGGAATTCGACGTCGTATTCTTGTGATCGCATGGCGGACGAATCTAGCAGCGCACGCTGGGGCCGTTCCGCCTCACGCCAACGCCCGGGTGAGCCACACCACTTCGCCGTTCTCCTCCATGGAGACGTGGTCCCGTTCGAACGCGAGCTTCTCCAGGACGCGGAGCGACGCGGTGTTCCACGTGGCGACGGTCGACCAGAGCCTTTTCCGCCCGGTCGCGACGGCGGCTTCGAGTACCGCGCCGGCCGCCTCGGTGGCATAGCCGTGTCCGTGGGCCCGCTGGAACAGTTCGTACGCGATCTCGGGCTCCTCCAGGGTGGTGCGGCCGATGATCAGACCGCAGTAGCCGATGAAGTCGCCCTCCTCGCGGCGCTGGATGGGCAGCAGGGCGATCCCCGTGGTCTCCGTCGCGGCCAGCAGCTCCGCTATGGACGTGCGGATGCGCTCGACCGGGGGCTTCCCCTTGCCGCGTTCGGCGAGCAGCTCGCTGAACTCGGCGGCGTCCGACCCGGCCCACGGCCGCAGGATCAGCCGCTCGGTCTCCAGGTGGTAGGGCATGGTCGCGTAGGCAGGCATGGGCCCACTCTGCCACTGCAACTCCGTCCCATCGCTCACCCGGGGGCCGGTCCGTCCTTCCGCGCGCGGACGGCCAGGACGGCGACCAGCAGGGTCGGTACGAGCAGGAGCGAGAAGGTGATGGCGTAGCCCCCGAGCCGGCTGGTTCCGGCAGCCAGCCCGGCGTTGAGGACGGCGGTGGCGAACGCCAGGACGACGACCTGCCCGAGGTTCATGTTGGTCTGCATGGCACTGGTGGTGTGGCCCAGCCGGTCCGGTGCGCTGTGCGAGAGCGAGAGCACCGTGACGCACGGATCGAGCATCCCCATCCCGACAGCCGCCAGCGGCATGGCCACCATCGCGAGCAGCGGGGAGACGCCGGAGAAGCTGCCCACGACGGCGAAGACGACGGACGCCGCCATGATCAGGGCGCCGACGGTGACGAGCCGGTGCCGGGCGACGTCCTGGAGGAGTTTCCCCTGCGCCCAGGACGCGACTGCCCACAGAACGGCCGAGGCGGTGAACGCCACGCCGACCGTCACCGCCGCCACCCGCCGCTCGGTGATCAGCATCAACGGCACCAGCGCCTCGACGGTGAAGTACGTACCGGAGGTCAGCCCGCGCAGCAGAACGGTGGTGGGGAGGCCCCGGGCACTGCGCCACGTGCCCTGCGGCAGCAGACGGGGCGCGAAGACCACCAGGAGTACGACGCCGGCGACGACGAACAGCAGATGACGTGCGTCCCACCCGGAGACGCCGTACTGGCCGAGCGCCGCGCCCAGGCTGAGCATCCCGGCGACCACCAGCGGCGGCCGGGAGGCGCGTTCCTCGACGGGCGGGGCCTGGGTCTCATCGCCTGCGGGGGCCTTGCGGAGCACCGCCACCAGGGCGATCGCGGGCAGCGCCGTCAGCACGGCCAGGCCGTAGAAGACCGTCCGCCAGGACCACACCTCGGCGACCACTCCGGCGACCGGCGGCCCGACCAGGGACGGGATGATCCAGCTCGCGCTCATCATCGCGAGCATCCTGGGCCGCAGGTACTCCGGATACGACTGGCCGATGGCGGTCGTCACCGACACCGCCACCATCCCGGCCGCCAGACCGTCGACGAAGCGGCCGATCACCAACTGCCAGATCGAGCCGCTGGACGCCGACACCAGCAGCGTCACCACGGAGAGGATCATGCCCAGGGCCAGCGGACGCCGGGCGCCGGCGCGGTCCGCCCAGTGACCGCCCAGCACACCGCCGAGCAGACTGGCCGCCACAAAGCTGCCCGCCACCAGGGGGAACAGCGACACCCCGTCCAAGTCCTCGGCGGCGGTCGGCAGCGTCGGCACCACGGCCAGCGCGGCGAAGCCGGTCAGGAACATCACCGTGGCGAAGGTCAGCGTGGCCGCCGCGTACGGCCGGGAGAAGATGCCCGGCAGGGTGTCGCCCGAGTCGCTCGGTGAGGGTCGGAGGGCCTGTTCCGCAGTCATGGGTGTCCCGTTGACGTGGCTCGACACCCCGAGGCTTGGTCTGGACCACCCGGAGCCAGCGAGAAGCTATGTCAGGGGCCGGCCACCGGGCAATCCCTTTTTGGCGTCGTCGCTGGCGGCGGCTCACGACGTGAGGCAGGCAGCGGGCGGCTGTCCGGATCAGCGCCACTGCGGCGGGATGTTCGCCAACTGTTTCAGCAGATCCCAGTCGGACGGCCGCCGCTTCGGATCATGCCAAGGGGCTCCGGTGCCGACCCAGTAGCCACGCAGTTCACGGACCTGCGTCACGGTGTCGTCCCCGATGCCGGACTCGTTGTAGCAGCACGGGCAGATGACGTACCGAGGGAAGCCGTACGCGTCGAACACGGGCTCGCCGTCGTCATGCCCGCAGATCCGGCAGGCAGTCTCGGTCCTGTCGTCCTCGTCCCGCGCGTTCATCTCGGTTCCCTGGTTCCCGTCCATTGATCACCGCCCCCTGCAACAACGTATCGGCGCGACGCCGAGCAGGGCGGTACGGGGGCCAGTTGCCCGTACCGCCCTGCTCCCGGTGACGGTCGTGTCAGCGCAGCCCGTCCACGAACGCCTGCCAGGCGTGGGCCCCGAGGACGATGGCGGGACCGGTCGGGTTCTTGCTGTCGCGAACGGGGACGGACCCGCAGGAGGAGCCGTCGGCGACCTCGACGCAGCAGCCGCCGGTGTTGCCGCTGTACGAGGACGTCCGCCAGGCCGCGCCGCCGGTCACGGTGCACTCAACGCAGTCGCCGCCAGTGCTTCCGCTATAGCTCGACTTACGCCATTCCGCGTTCGTCAGGTCAGGGCCGGTCTCCATAACGCTCCTCCATCACGCGGCTGATCCGCGCCACCGATTCCTCGACGGAGAGTGCGGTGGCCTGGAGGTGAGCGTATCGGAGCGAAGCCTCCCTGATGGTTTCCGGGTTGGCCGTCATATGGCCGGAGATGCGGTCCTCGGTGTAGATGATGTCCGGGTCGTCGTCGAAGCGCAGCTGGTTGAACGAGCCATCCAAGCTTGCGTGTTCACCTGCCTCGAACGGCAGCACCTGGATCCGCATCCAGCGGTGCGCCGCGTAGTCCAACAGCTTCTGGAGTTGGGCCCGCATCACCTCGTGGCCGCCGATCGGCCGGTACAGCACCGCCTCGTCCAGGATCGCCCAGGCCAGCGGCGGCTTCTCCCGCTCCAGGATCCGCTGGCGCTCCATCCGGGCGGCGAGCAGACCCTCCAGACCGTCGGGCATGCCGGTGGCCAGGACCGCCCGCGCGTACTCCTCCGTCTGCAACAGCCCGTAGACCACCTGCGCCTGGTACGTCGAGATGTACGCGGCCTTCGCCTCCATGTCCGCGTACGGCTGGAACCACGTGGGCAACTGGCTCCGCAGCACCAGCCCCACCAGCCGCGAGAACGTTCCGTCCGTCCCCAGCGCCGCGTCCACGCGCTCGGAGAAGTCGCGGGTGGGGATCTTCTTCGTCGTCTCGATCTGGCCGACCAGGGAGCCCGTGCAGAAGATGATGGTGCCCAACTGCGGCTGCGTCAGGCCCTGGGCCTCGCGTTGGCGGCGCAACTCCCCGCCGTAGTAGGCGAGCGGGGAGGCGTCGGGATCGAGCGTCTGGATGTTGGCCACGGATGGACCTCCGGGTGCAACGCCTCGCGGCGTTCGTTTCGGTACGTAGCCGAGCGTAGCCATCACGTCGCAGCCTGGTGACATGAATCACGTACTTGTCCCCCGGAGGGATCCCGGGGAGCCCGTCTACCGCGCCGACTTCGCGCTCGGCGCGCACTCCGCCCGCCATCTGCGCCGCGTCCTGCGGCTCTACCTCACGGCCTGGGAGCTGCCCTTCCTCGCCGACGCCGCCGAACTGGCGCTCACCGAGCTGATCGCCAACGTCGTGCAGCACGTGCCCGACCGGCGCGGCAGGACCTTCATCTTCCGGCTGCCGCGCGGCGAGGGCGTCCGCGTCGAGGTGTCCGACAGCAGCCCGGCCGTGCCCCTCGCCATCACCGGCGATCCGCTGGACGACGGGGGGCGGGGGCTCGTCCTGGTCGATGCCGTCACCGACGAGTGGGGCATCATCAAGCGGTGGGACGGCAGCGGGAAAACCGTCTGGTTCGAGTGCCTGACGCCGCCGGAGAAGGGCGGCAGCCGGTTCAGGTCAGCTCGGCCAGAACCGCGTCCGTGAACGGCGTCCACGCCTCCGCCGCCCACGGCCCGAAGGCCCGGTCCGTCAGCGCGACGCAGGCCGCGCCCGCCACCGGGTCGATCCACAGGAACGTGCCCGACTGGCCGAAGTGCCCGAAGGTCGCCGGGGAGGACGAGTTCCCCGTCCAGTGCGGGGACTTGGCGTCGCGGATCTCGAAGCCGAGGCCCCAGTCGTTCGGGCTCTGGTGGCCGTAGCCCGGCAGCACGCCCTTGAGGCCCGGATGCACGACGCTCTGGGCCTCCAGGACCGTACGCGGGTCGAGCAGGCGGGGGGCCTGCACCTCGGCGGCGAAGCGGACCAGGTCGGCCAGGGTGGAGACGCCGTCGCGGGCGGGGGAGCCGTCGAGGGTCGTGGACGTCATGGACAGGGGCTCCAGGACGGCCTGGCGCAGGTACTCCGCGAACGGGATGCCGGACGCCTTGGCGATGTGGTCGCCCAGCACCTCGAAGCCCGCGTTGGAGTACAGGCGGCGGTTGCCGGGCGGGGCCGTCACCCGGTGCTCGTCGAAGGCCAGGCCGCTGGTGTGGGCGAGGAGGTGGCGCACCGTGGACCCCTCGGGCCCGGCCGGCTCGTCCAGCTCGACCGCCCCCTCCTCGTACGCCACCAGCGCCGCGTAGGCCGCGAGCGGCTTGGTGACCGAGGCGAGGGGGAAGCGGTGGTCGGCCGGCCCGTGCGTGCCGAGGACCGTGCCGTCCGCCCGCACGACGGCGGCCGCCGCCGTCGTGACCGGCCAGGTGTCGATGATGCGCAGGCTCTCCATGGCTCCGAGCCTAACGGCCGCGCCCGGCGTCCCGTCCCCGGCCCCGGGTGGCCCGGGACGGCGACGGGACGCCGATGGCCCGCCGCGCACCCCGCTGCGTCCCGGGCCCCCGGGGAGCCCGGGACGTAAGGCGTGCGAGTCAGGCGGCCGCCAGCGGCGCGAGCCGGGTGCCGAGCGCCATGATCCGCATCGAGCGCTCCGCGGCGTCGGCCAGGAACTCGCCGCTCCTGCCGATCGCCTCCACCAGTGTCATCGGCGCGGGCAGGATCGAGCTGTACGCGTCCACGCCCACCGCCCGCACGTCCTGCGCGCCCGGCCCGATCGTCCCGGCCAGCACGAGGACCGGCACCCCTGCGGCATGGGCCCGCCGGGCGACCTCCGCCGGGATCTTCCCCCGTACGGTCTGGTGGTCGAGCGCCCCCTCCGCCGTGATCACGAAGTCCGCGCGGGCGAGGCGCGCGTCGAGGTCGAGACCGTCGAGCAGCACGTCGTAGCGGGGGAGCAGGCGCGCGCCCACGGCCGCGAGGCCGGCCCCGAGGCCACCGGACGCGCCCGTGCCGGGAGCCGTGCGCAGATCGATCGCGGCACCGGTCGCCGGGGTGAAGGCCGGGGCGAGGTCCCGGGTGAGGACGTCGGCCAGCCGCTCCAGGCCGGCCGAGAGCAGCTCCACCTCGGCCGGGGTCGCCCCCTTCTGCGGCCCGAAGACCCGGGCCACCCCGCGCTTCCCGCACAGCACGTTGTACGGGTTGCAGGCCACGAGCAGTTCGGCGTCGGCCAGCCGGGGGTCCAGGCCGGACGGGTCGATGCGCTCCAGCTCGTGCAACGCCCCGCCGCCCCGGCGCAGTTCACGGCCGTGCCGGTCCGTCAGCCGGGCACCCAGCGCCTGGAGGGCGCCCGCGCCCCCGTCCGACGTACCGGAGTCGCCGCAGCCGACGAGGATGCGCCGGGCCCCCGCGTCCAGGGCCGCCCGGATCAGCTCGCCGACGCCGTACGTGGTGGTCGCGCCCGGGTGGCGCAGGCCCGGCGGCACCAGGGCGAGGCCCGCGACGGCGGCCATCTCCACGACGGCGGTCAGCGGGCCGGGCCCGCCCAGCAGCGCGAAGTGCGAGGCGACCGGCTCGCCCACCGGGCCCGTCGCGGTGACCGGGACCAGCCGGCCGCTGCCCGCCAGGGCCAGCGCCTCCGCCGTGCCCTCGCCGCCGTCCACCAGCGGGATGAGGTCGAGGTCGGCGTCGGGGATCACGCGCCGTACGCCGACGGCGATGGCCTCGGCCACCCGGGCGGCCGAGAGGGACTCCTTGAAGCCGCTGGGGGCGATGGCGATGCGCTGGGTGCGGTGGATCATGGCTGGGTCTCCAGAAGGACGGGCACGCCGAGCAACGGCCAGACGGCGAGGGCGAAGGTGAGGACGAGGGCCGCGGTGAGCGGGGCGAGGAACGCGGACAGCCGCAGCAGATCGCGCGGGGTGTAGGTCGGGGTGCCGGGCACGTCCGCGAAGAGCGCGACCGGCTTGGCCGACGAGGGCAGCGTGTGGCAGAAACCGGCGGCGGCCGTGGAGGCCAGCGCCGCCGTGACCGGGTTGACCCCGGCCCCGACCGCCGCCGCGACCACCAGCGGGACCAGAACGGAGGACCGGGCGGAACGCGACTGGAGCGCCAGATGGGCGGCCGTGCTGACGACGACCACTCCGGCCAGGAACATCCACGGGGGCGTGGACGCCCCCAGGGGTATCCAGCCCACCAGCCAGTCGGCCGCGCCCGAGTCGGAGAGGGCGACGCCCATCGCCATGGTGGCGGCCATGAACAGCAGCAGCGGCCAGGGGACCGTCTTCAGGCCGTCCTTGAAGCGCACGGTCCCCAGCGCCGGGGAGGTCGCCACCAGCGCGCCGATGAGCGCGACCACGGCGGGCGACACCCCGTGCAGGGGCTCGCTGCACCAGAGCAGGACGACCGTCGCCAGCAGGAGCAGGCACCGGGACTCCGCCGGGCTGAACGGCCCCTCGACGGCGGTCTCGGAGTGTTCCTGGATCTGCGCCGCCGTGATGGTGACGGGGCCCTTGCGGTCGGAGCGCCGGGTCGTCGTCAACAGCACCAGTTCGGCGGCGAGATGGGAGGAGACGACGGCCAGCGGCAGCCCGAGGACGAGCCACTGCACGAAGCTCAGCTGCTCCCCGGTCTGCTCCCAGAGCACGCCGACGGTGATCAGGTGCGCGCCCGCGCCGATCAGGGTCGCGACGGCCGACAGCAGGATGACCGTGGGGAAGAGCAGCGCCAGCATCACCACCAGACGGCGGCGCTCGCGCAGGGCGGCGGCCAGCGCCAGGAACACCGGGAGCGCGAGGGCGGCGCGCCCCGACGTGGCCGGCACGGCGAACGCGGTCACGACCAGTCCGGCCGTGGTCAGGTGCACCAGCTGGCGCACGGTCCTGGCCCCGCCGACCAGGAAGACGGCGGCCCGGCCGGCCAGACCGGTCCGGGTCACGGCCGCCGCCAGGACGAAGGCGCAGATCAGCAGCCACACCGTCTCGTCGCCCAGGGTGGCGAAGAGGGTCTCACTGCTGATCACCCCCGTGACCGTCAGCGCCAGGCCCGCGCCGAGCGCGACGTAGGCGTCGTCCACCGGAGTGGCGATCCAGGCGGCGGTGGCCAGGGCGAAGACGGCGAGGGAGAGCCGCCCGTCGACGCTGAGGCCGGGGGCTGCGCCGGGGACGGCGAGGAGAGCGCAGAGTCCGAGGACGGCACAGAGGCCGACGGTCTGCCGGAGTGGTAGAGGCACGCTGTACAGCCTGTTCAGGCGGGGTGAGCGCCTGATGAGTGTCCGGTGAAGGCCTTTTCATCAAGTTTGTCGAGCGCTCCGCACCTCGCGGCCCGCACCCCGCCCCCCGCAACCCGAGGCATCCCGGGAACGCGGAAGCCCCGCCCCCGGGAACGCGGGACGGGGCTCCGGCCGAGGTCGGGGCCGGGGGTGAGGGCAGGAGGGGACAGAGGCTCAGGGCAGGCGGTAGCCCATGCCCCGGATCGTCTCCAGCCGCTCCGCGCCCAGCTTCCGGCGCAGCGCGCGCACATAGACGTCCACGATGTTGGAGCCGGGGTCGAAGTCGTACCCCCACACATGGGACAGGATCTGCTCGCGCGACAGCACCTGGCCGGGGTGGCGCAGGAACATCTCCAGCAGCACGAACTCGCGCGCCGTCAGATCCACCGTCCGCTCGCCCGCGCGGGCCCGGCGGGTCCGCAGGTCCAGGGCGAGGCTGCCGCTGCGCAACATGGTGACCTCGGGCGCGCGGGCGGCGGTGCGCTGCCGCAGCCGTACCCGGGCGAGCAGCTCCTCGAAGCGGAACGGCTTCGTCATCCAGTCGTCGGCCCCGCCCTCCAGCCCGGCCACCGTGTCCCGCACCGAGTCGCGGGCGGTGAGCACAATGACCGGCAGCGTGACGCGCGCCTCGCGCATCTCCCGCAGCACGGTGAAGCCGTCCCGGCCGGGCAGGCCGATGTCGAGCACCATCAGGTCGAACCCGCCGGACAGCGCGTGGCTCAGCGCCAGGTCCCCGTCCTCGGCGACGACCGTGGTGAAGCCGTTGGCGCGCAGCCCCTTCTGGACGAACGAGGCGATGCGCTCCTCGTCCTCGGCGATCAGGATGCGGTTCATGAGGCGGTCTCCAGCGTGAGTACGAAGGTGGCTCCGCCGCCTTCGGTCCGGCGTAGTTCGACGCGGCCGTGGTGGCCCTCCGCGATGGCCTTGACGATGGCGAGGCCGAGCCCCGCGCCGCTCGTGCGGGTACCGCGCCGGGACGTCCCCCGGCGGAACCGCTCGAAGATCACCTCGGCGTCCTCCGGCGGAATCCCGGGCCCGTGGTCGGCGACGTACAGCTCGACGCGGTCGTCCTCGGCCCGCGAGCCGATCCGGATGCGCTGTCCGGGCACGGTGTGCTGGACGGCGTTCTGCGCGAGCTGCACCATCGCCTGGGTCATCCGCTGCTCGTCCAGGCGCACTTCGAGGTCCGCGACGCCGTCGAGCTGCCACTCCCGGTCGCCGAGGGTCCGCACCTTCACGTACACGTCGGCGGTCAGCTCCGCGAGCTGGACCGGTTCGGGGCGCACGAAGTCGGGGCGCTCGGCCCCCGCGAGCAGGAGCAGGTCCTCGACGATGCGGCTCATCCGGTCCAGCTCGTCCGTGACCAGCCGCACCGTCTCCTCCCGGTCCGCCGGGTCGTCGCCCATCAGCTCCAGGTGGCCCCGGACGATGGTGATGGGGGTGCGCAGCTCGTGCCCGGCGTCGTCGACGAAGACCCGCTGCGCGGCGAACGCCCGCTCAAGACGGTCGAGCATCGCGTTGAACGTCTCGGCGAGGGCCGCGATGTCGTCGCGGCCCTCCACGGGGATGCGCCGGGTGAGGTCCTGCTCGGTCAGTTCCGCCGCCGTCGTGCGGACGAGCCGGACGGGCGCGAGGATGCGACCGGCGACGGCCCAGCCGATCCCGGTCGTCATCAGCAGCGCCACACCGGACAGGGCGAGCAGCGTCCAGAACGTCTTGTCGGCGACGGCCCGTTCGCGCTCCGGGTGGAAGGCGACGACGAACGCGCCGGGCTGCTTGCCCGCCGACGGCCCGATGACGACCTTGGCCCAGCGCACGTCGCCCTGCGGGCGCTCCAGGGTCCCGAAGGAGTCCTTGGAGGCGTAAATCCTGGTGTACGCGTCGGTGTCCGGCCACAGGGCGATGTCTTCCGGCAGCTCCCGGCGCTGCCGGATGACGCCGGGTTTGGTGCCGGGCTCCCCGGTCAGGCCCAGCAGCTCCTCGTCGGGGTCCGCGTACTGCCGTTGCAGATAGATGCGGAGCAGCTTCTCCACGGTGTCGAACCGGCCGCCGGTGTCCGGGTCCACGCCCTGCGGCACGAAGTTCGCGAACTCGCCGGTCTCCTGGGTGAGCAGCTGGCTGATGCGGTGGTCCACGTCCCGTTGGAGGATCGAACGCACGGTGACGGCGACCGCGCCCAGCGCGACCGCCATCACGACCAGCAACCACAGCATGATCCGTACGCGGGCGGAGATCCTCGGAAAGCTAACCGTCATCGCCGAAGTCGTCGTCGTCATCGTCGTCGGCTGCCGAGGGGCCCGGAACGACGGAGCTGTCCGGTGTACGGGACGGAGAGGAGGAGCCGCTCGGCGTCGGGGCGTCGGTCGGCGACGTGACACCGCTCGGCGACGGTGTGCCGCGCGGACTCTCCTCCAGTTGGACGGTGGGAGGCACCTTCGGCGCTTCCGAGGTGTCGGTCATGGCATAGCTGGTGGCCGCTATGCCGAGGGGCACGGCGACGACGGCTGCCAGGGCCGCCAGACGAGGTGAGAAAGCCATGTATTCACCCTGACTGTCCCGGACGGTACGAAGATGAAGCCAAGATGAACAATCCTTCATTTCGGGTGTGCTTTCCGTCCCTCTGTGGGAATGCCCGGCCCGAGAAGCCCCGCCGTTCCCGCTCGCTCCGAGCCATTCCTCGCGCTCCGAGCCGTTCCCTCTTGCTTCGAGTGCACTCCAAGGATCTAGCGTGGAGGACATGACGGTGATCGACAGAACCTCCCGGAGCACTCCCGCGACCATCGCACATCCGCCGCCCTCGCCGGCGGTGGACGCCTGCGCGGCCGCCCCGACGCCTCACCCGCGCCCCGCGGGCCAGGACAGCTACACGATCAGCGAGGTCGTCGCCTTCACCGGACTCACCGCGCACACGCTGCGCTGGTACGAGCGCATCGGGCTCATGCCCCACGTCGACCGCTCGCACACCGGCCAGCGCCGCTTCAGCAACCGCGACCTCGACTGGCTGGCCTTCGTCGGCAAGCTGCGGCTGACCGGGATGCCCGTCGCCGACATGGTGCGGTACGCGGAACTGCTGCGCGAGGGCGCGTCCACCTTCGAGGCACGGCAGGAACTGCTGGAGGCGACCCGCCGCGATGTGATCACGCGGATCGCGGAGCTCCACGACACCCTCGCCGTCCTCGACCACAAGATCGAGTTCTACGCGGGCGCCCGCAGGGCGCCGGAAAGGCACAGCGCCTGATGACCGACCACGACAGGAACACGCTCGCCACCGTCGAGCTGGGCGGTGCCGGTGGACCGCGGGTCGGCGTCCAGGGCCTCGGCTGCATGGGCATGAGCGAGTTCTACGGTGACACCGACGAGGTCTCCGCCCGGGACACCCTGGGCGCGGCCCTGGAGGCGGGCGTCACACTCCTCGACACCGCCGACACCTACGGGCGCGGGGCCAACGAGGAGTTCCTCGCGCCG
Organism: Streptomyces sp. NPDC026589; assembly: GCF_040638385.1. Lineage (NCBI taxonomy): Bacteria > Bacillati > Actinomycetota > Actinomycetes > Kitasatosporales > Streptomycetaceae > Streptomyces > Streptomyces sp. NPDC026589. The sequence continues at coordinate 28,804 of NZ_JBEZYG010000017.1, read as the reverse complement.
TTCGTCGGGGCCCACCGGGACGAGATCACGCTCGCGACCAAGTTCGCGATGGTCCGCACCGAGGACCCGCACTACCGGGCCATCCGCAACGACCCCGCGTACCTCCGCACCGCCGTCGAGGCGAGCCTGCGCCGGCTGAACACCGACGTCATCGACCTCTACTACATGCACCGCCGTGACCCGGCCGTCCCGTTCGCCGAATCGGTCGGCGCGATGGCGGAACTGATCCAGCAGGGCAAGGTCAGGCAGCTCGGTCTGAGCGAGGTGACCGGCCCCGAGCTGCGCGAGGCGCACGCCGTGCACCCGATCGCCGCCCTCCAGTCGGAGTGGTCCCTCTTCAGCCGGGACGTCGAGAAGAGCGCGCTCGGCGCGGCGGTGGAGCTGGGCGTCACGCTCGTCCCGTACTCACCGCTCGGCCGGGGCTTCCTCACCGGCTCCTTCACCGACGCGGGCAAGGACCTCGCCGCGGACGACTTCCGGGCCCGCCAGCCCCGGTTCAACGGCGACAACGCCCGCACGAACGCCGCCCTGCTGGAGCCCGTCCACAGGATCGCCGCCGCGCACGAGGCCACCGCCGCGCAGGTGGCCCTCGCCTGGGTCCAGCAGCGCGCCCAGGTGCACGGGCTGAACGTGGTCCCGATCCCCGGCACCCGCAGGCCGAGCCGCCTCCTGGAGAACGTGGCGGCGACGAGGCTGACCCTGACGGCGGACGAGCTGGCCGTGCTGGAGCCGATCGCGGGCCGGGTGGCGGGGGACCGCTACCCGGACATGAGCAGTACGTCGGCGGCGCGGGAGTAGCCGGGACGCGTACGCGGTCATCGCCTGGTTCATGAACTTCCTGACGACGGAGGGGCGCCCCGGGCGGTGCCTCACGCCAGCCCCAGTGCGAACACCGCGAACCCCGCCGCGAGCAGCCCCGCCAGCGCACGGCGGGCGTTCGCGGCGCGCGTGCCGGCCTGCCACGGGGCCTCGAAGTGGCGCGCGTACCGGGCGATCAGCACCAGCAGCCCCGCGAACACCGGCAGCCAGGCGATCCGGGCGAGGATCCAGCCCACCGTGTCCGGCGCGGTCGTCAGCCCCGCCACCGCCGTCCCCGCCCCGGCGAGCGAGGCCGGTACGGCGGCGGCCAGCATCGCGGTCTGGTGCCAGCACAGGATCGTCATCGCGGACAGGTTGAACACCACGACCGGCGCCCAGAGCAGCGGCTCGCGCAACAGCCGCCCGAGCCGGTCGCGCAGCAGGATCGCCGCCCCGCTCTGCGCCGCCGCCAGGGCCACCACCAGCAGCGACGGCGGATGCGAGTTCGTCCGCGCCTCGCCCGGCACGCCGACCATCGACGCCGGGTAGTGGAAGGCGAGCAGCAGCGCGGCGAACAGCACCCCGCCGCCGATCAGCAGCAGCCGGGCCCCGCGCCTCCCGATCCGCCCCTCGCCCCAGGACACGCCCAGCTGATACGCGAAGAGCCAGCCGGGCAGGATGTTGAGCATGCTCAGCCACGACGGCACCGCCTCCGCGAACGGCCCGTAGCGCAGGAAGTCCACCACCGCGACCGACGCCAGCAGGGGCAGCGCGGCCCACCCGCCGAGCTTCCGCGCCAGCGTGACGCAGACCGGGGTGAGCGCCGTGACCACGGTGTACACCCCGACGAACCAGAGCGGCTGGATCACCAGCGTCGACCCCGTACGCAGGGTGTCGCCGGGCACGCCCAGCGCGGACAGCACCGCCAGCAGTACCGCCCACACGGCGGTCACTCCGAGCACCGGCCGGCCGAGGCGGGCCAGCCGGCCGCCCAGCCAGGCGGCCGTCGTCGAGGTCCGGCGGCGGAAGGAGAGCACCGAGGCGTACCCCCCGACGAGGAAGAAGATGCCCAGCATCTGGAGCACCCAGCTCGCGGGTGCGAGACCGGCGAACGTCGAGAGCGGGCTCGCGTTGTGCAGGCCGTCGGCGTCCAGCCGGAACCCGCCGAGCATCCAGTGACCGAGCGGCACGGCGAGCAGCGCCAGCGCGCGCAGGCCGTCGATCGCCCGGTCACGGTGGGCGGGGGTGGACGCGTCGATACGGGCCGCGAGCCGCCGGCCGTTCTCCAGCAGGGCGTTCATCGGGCCACTCCTTCCCCGGCCGGGACGGCCTCCAGCGCCGAGACGGCTTCTGCCGGGTCCGGTTCCGCCGCGTCCGGGGCCGCATCCGCCGATTCCGCCGCTCCCGCCGCTTTGCCGCGCGCGATGGCGGCGAAGGTCCGCAGCGAATCCGTCCCGGGCTCGAAGTAGCCGGCATGCCCCCGGGCCTCGTCCGCCGGCACCCGACGGGCGCCGAACGCCGGATCGGCCGGGTCCGCCCCGTGACCGAGGCCCGCGAAGCGCACGTTCGGCACATTGTCGATCCAGTCGGTCGGGTCCTTCGCCGCCCAGACCCGGGCGCTCGTCCGCAGCCCGCCCACGTCGTCGGCGCGCATCCCGGGGGAGCCGAGGACCACCAGGTCGGTGGCGGGGAGACGGTGCGCGGCCAGGCCGCAGACCACCGAGCCGTAGCTGTGGCAGAACACGGCCGGCGCGGGCAGCCCGTCTGCCGTCAGCCCCTTCGTGAACCGGGTCAGCCGCCCGGCCCCCGCCTCCGCGAGGCCGCCGGTGGCCGCGTCGATGCCGACGCCCACCGGGGTCGTGTACCCGACCCAGGCGATGACGGCGGTCCCCGGGCCGGCCGCGGTGTGCAGGGTCCTGGCCATGCCGGCCGGGGCACCGTGGCTTGCGGCCTTCCGGTCGAAGGTCCCGGCGTCGTTGTCGGACCCGGGCACCACCACCGAGACCCGGCGCGCCGTACGCAGGTCCCCGAAGGCCTCGGCGACCTGGCCGCGTCCGCGCGGGTCGAACGCGAGGATCTGGCGGCCGGGGGCGGCGAGCGAGCGGTAGCGGGGGTCGTCCTCGGCGGCCAGCGCGAGGGAGTTGGCGCGGTAGCGCAGTTCGAGGGGCGCCCCGTCGAGATTCCCGACGACGGACGGATGGCGCCCGAGGAGGAGTTGCCGCTCGCCGTCGCTCAACCCCGCGAAGAACGCGGCGACTTCGGCAGGCGTGTCACGCTCCGGATCGGGCAGCCCCGTCCCGAGCGTCCGGTCCGCCCGCCACTGCGCACTGCCCGGCGGCGGCCCGGTCAGCGCCTGCTGCGCATCTCCCGAGACCCAGCCCGCGGTCCCCGCCACCACACTGGTGGCCAGTGCGAACGCGACCACGGTCCTCGCGTATCGACGCATCGTGCCCTCCCTCTCCGGATCCGCACCGACCGGTGCGACCGGGAGGAAGGTAGGAAGAGGACGGGTGAGGGGGCGTCACACCGGAGGGCCAACCGCGAGGTGATACCGGGGTAGGGGGTGGACGATGCGTAGGCCCGGAGCGGGGGCGGCACGCCCACGCAGTGCTGTACGGAAACGGCGGCTCACGGCTCGCGCAGGCTGTACGGAAACGGCGGCTCACGGCTCGCGCAATGCCGTACGACTGGGGCGGCACGGCCCGGAAAGCCCCGCACGGCGAGGGCGGCTCACGTGCGCGCGGAGCGCCGTACGGCGAAGGCCTCCTACACCCCCGCCGCGTCCCCCGGCGTCACCAGCCCCGACTCGTACGCGAAGATCACCGCCTGCGCCCGGTCCCGCAGGTCCAGCTTGGCCAGCACCCGCCCGATGTGCGTCTTGACGGTCTGCTCGGCCAGCACCAGCCGCCCCGCGATCTCCTGGTTCGACAGCCCCCGGGCGATCAGCTCCAGGACCTCGCTCTCGCGCGGGGTCAGCCCGTTCAGCCGGAGCGCCTGGCCGCCGCGCGTCGCCCCGGAGGGCCGCTGCGCCGCGAAGTCCGCGATCAGGCGGCGGGTCACCGAGGGCGCGAGCAGCGCGTCCCCGGCCGCCACCACCCGTACCGCCGCGATCAGATCGGCGGGCGGGGCGTCCTTCAGGAGGAACCCGGACGCGCCGGCGCGCAGCGCCTCGTACACGTAGTCGTCCACGTCGAACGTGGTGAGCATCAGGACCTTCGGCCGGTGCACCACCCCCACGGGCGGGTTCAACAGCTCGCGCGCGGCGGCCAGTCCGTCCATCTCCGGCATCCGCACGTCCATCAGGACGACGTCGGGATGCTGGTTGCGGCTGACGGCGACGCCCTGGCGGCCGTCCGCCGCCTCGCCCACCACGTCGATGTCGCTCTGCGCCGCCAGCAGCGCCGCGAATCCGGCCCGCACCATGGCCTGGTCGTCGACGATGATCACGCGAATGGTCACAGATCCTCCGAAGGGGGTGGGGCGGACGGCGACACGGCCGGAGGCAGCGGCATCCGGGCGGCCACCCGGAACCCGCCGTCGGGCAGCGGCCCGGTGTCCAGCGTGCCGCCGGTCAACCGTACGCGCTCCCGCATCCCCACCAGCCCGTGCCCGGTTCCGGTGCTCTCCAGCGGAGCGGCGGGCTTCGGCGCGGGGCTGTTGACGACCAGGACGTTCAGATGGCCCCCGGAGGCCCGGACCGAGACCTGGGTGCGCGCCCCGGGCGCGTGCCGCACCACATTGGCCAGCGCCTCCTGCACGATCCGGTACGCCGACAGATCCACCGCCGGCGGCACCTCGCCCAGCTCCGCGGCGAGCGACAGTTCCGCCGGCAGCCCGGCCCGTACCGTCGCCTCCACCAGCTGCTGGAGCCGGTCCAGGCCCGGCTGCGGCGCCCGGTCGCCCTCGGTGCCGTCGCTGCGCAGCACCGACAGCAGCCGCCGCATCTCACCGAGGGACTCCCGCGCGGCCGCCGCGATCGAGGCGAACTCCTCCTGGGCGGGCTCCGAGAGCCCGGAGATCCGGTACGGAGCGGAGTCGGCCTGCACGGTGATCACCGACATGTGGTGCGCGACCACGTCGTGCAGCTCACGGGCGATCCGGGTCCGCTCCTCCAGCAGCGTGCGCTGCGCCCGCTCCGCCTCGCTGATCGTCTCCTGCTCGGCCAGCCGCCGTGTCGCCTCGCTCCGCTCCCGTACGGCGCCGCCGATCACGAGGACCACCGCGCCGAGGATCGGCAGCAGCAGGGCGCTGCCGGTGTTGCGGTCCGCCGGCGCGATCAGATGCAGCACCAGGCCGGCCGCGCCCGTCGCCAGCCAGACGCCGACCAGGGTCCGGCGTGTCTCGCGCAGACCGAGGGCCAGCAGCAGGAAGAGGTACGCGACCAGCGCCGGGGCGGTCCACGGCCAGACCTCGTGCCGCTCGTCGGGGTTCGCCAGCAGCACCAGGGCGCCCACGATGTCGGCGGGGAAGATGATCCACCACGCCTGGAGAGGCCGGTGGGCCAGCATCAGCAGGGGGGCGGACTGGGCCACCCCGAGGGCCCCGGCCAGTGCACCCGGCACGCCGTACTGCGAGGTCAGGACGTTGATGGTGACCGGGATGAAGGTCGCGGTCAGGGCGAGCACCACGACGTACGGCAGCAGTCGCTGCCACCGTTTCGGGGCCTCCGCCAGCAGCGGGGTGGACGGATGGGACGCGTGGGACAGCCCGTGGGCGAGCTCGCGCAGATTGCGGCGGGCGGCGCTCAGCAGGCCGTCAGCGGGCGGCGGGGGCCCGGCGGGGGAAGTGGACATGGCCCGGTCAGCCTAGGCAGGCCCGGGGGCGCGGGGCGTCATACCGGGGTCGCGATCCTCGGCGGGTCCGCCTCATACCCCGGTACGGGGTCGCCTCCCGGCGCGCCAGGAGGCGCGTGTCCCCTGCCGGGCGTGGGCCAGGAGAAACGGATCCCTCCCGGCGCGGGGCCCGGGGAAACGGATCCCTCCCGGCGCGGGCCCGGGGAAACGGGTCCCTCCCGGCGCGGGCCACGGGCCCATGCCCGGCGGGGCCCGGCGCGGGGTCACAGCTCCGCGAGCAGCTGGGCCTTCTTCGCGCTGTACTCGGCGTCCGTCACCAGTCCGGCCTGATGCAGCTCGCCGAGGTGATGTATCCGCTCGGCGATGTCCGCCGGATCGCGCCGCCCGGCGTTCACCAGGACCGGGGCGGAGGCGGCGGGCGCGGGCTGGGTCCGGCGTACGGATTCCAGGACGGCGGCGGCGAAGGGCAGCGACTCGTGCACCGGCCCGTAGCCCAGGCCGAACAGCACGGCCGCCGGATCCTTGTCCGCGGTGGCGACCGGAGGCTCGGCGGGCCCGCCTGCGGGCGCCCCGCCGTCCGGGCCTCCGCAGCCGCCGGGACCGTGCAGATCGCCCAGACTGCCGCCGGCGCGGTGGTCGACCGGGCCCGCCGCACGGGGCACCAGACGCAGATAGCCGTCCAGCGCCTCGGGCGAGCGCCACACGATTCCGGCCAGTTCGCTCACCCGGAAGCTCTGGTCGCCGGCCTTCCACTTGGCGCTGGAGGCCCCGGTCCAGGACCACCGGAAGGAGATGCGCTCGCCGTCGAAGCTGGCGCGGCCGTCGTACGCCTTGAAGTGCATGGGGGGATCCGGCGCCGCCACCAGGAACCGGTCGGCGCTCTCGCCGGACGCCGGGTCCAGCAGGGCCCGCAGCTCGTCCGCGTAGTACTCGGCGAGCACCTCCCGCTCCGCCGGAAGCACCAGGCGATAGGGGTCGCACCCCTCCTTGAGCTGCCCGGAGGCAGCCTCCACCAGAGGATCGGCACCCGCTCTCGGCACGGCACGCAGAACCACCGTGCCCCGCTTGCCGGGGGTCAGCGTCACCGACGACAGGGCCGCATACGGGATGCGGCGTTCCCGCAGGCTCTGGAAGAGCTTCGGTGTGCGGATGCCCCGTTCGAAGCGGATGAGCACGGAGTCGGTGTCGAACTCCCAGGTGGCATGAATTCCGGCCAGCACATCACCCATGTGCCTCATCGTATGCGGCACAGTCGCCCGCGTCCCCCCTCGGAGCAAGTCGCTATTAATCCGCCCGACACCGACCTCTACGCGCGTCAGCCGTCCCGCCCACCGGAAATACCGCTGTGGCACGTGCTGTCGGCACGCGCACAGCTGACCGATCCGTACGCTCCGACGCCGATGGCGGCGAAGTTGTCCAGGCTCTCGGTGCCCGGTTCGAAGTAACCGCTGTGCCCGGCTGCGCCGGCCGCCGAGACGATCCGCGCGCCGAAGGCCGGGTCCACCGGGTCGGCCCCGTGACCGATCCCGCCGAACTCCAGATGGGGTACGTCCCCGATCCAGTCGTCCCCGTCCCGCGTCGCCCAGATCCGGGCGTCGGTTCCCAGCTGTCCGGCGTTGGCGGCCCGCATGCCGGGGCTGCCCGCCACCGCGATGTCGGCCACCCGGTCATGGGCCCGGTGCGCGGCCACCCCGCACACCACGGAGCCGTAGCTGTGGCAGAACAGCGAGACCTTCGAGGCGCCGGGCAGCGCGCCGACCATCGCGTTCAGCCGGATCGCGCCGTTCGCCGCGAGCCCGCCCAGCGCCGCGTCCATGCCGAGACCGGCCGGAGAGGTGTAGTCGGCCCACGCGATGACGGCCGTGCGCGTGCCCGGGGAGGCCGAGCGCTCCGCGTCGTACAGGGACCTGGCCATGCCGACGGGGGCCCGGTACGCGCGAGTGCTGCGCTCCAGGGTCAGCAGATGGGTGTCGACGCCCGGAACGACGACGGAGACCCGGGCGGCCCGGTCGAGATTCCCGAACACCTCGGCCGCCCGGCCCCTCCCGGAGGGGTCGAAGGCCAGGATCTGGCGCTGACCCGCGAGCATCGACCGGAACCGGCCGAGACGGGCCTCCGCCTCACCGCGCCCGTCCGGCGAGAGCTTCTCGTCGTGCGCCCGCGTCCTCTCCACGGCCACGGCCTGTCTGAGGGCCACCCGGTTGGCGTGGTAGCGCAGGGCGACCGGAGCGCCGTTCAGATTCCCCACCACCGACGGGTGCTTGCCCGCGAGGGCGATCCGCTGTCCCGAGGTGAGGGTGGCGAAGAAGTGGGCCAGCCGGTAGGCGGGAGCGTCGGCGTCCGGCAGCGAGCGGCCCGCTATCCGGTCCCTCGCCCAGGAGGCGAGCGCGAGCTCGCGCTCCCCGCGGGAGTGCTGATCGCGGACGGCACTCCAGCCCGTCGTCGCCAGCATCACGAACACCACCGCCACGGCGAGCAGAGCGCGCCATGCGGCCAACGTGGGTGAGGTGTCGAAGGAAGTCACTGCGCCACACCCTAGGAGACGCGTGCCGACCCCCGTGATCCAGGTGAGGTACATCACCCGTCCGCGAAGGATTCATCACGGATTTCTCACACAGGGTCACCACAGCCTGGTGGCCGCGCTACTCCTACGTCCGACGCCAGTCCCGGGCGAGGGCCGGGGCGAGCTGGTCGAGGTACTCCTCGGTCAGGTCGCGCAGTGCCTCCACACTCGGGTCGAGCCCCCGCCCCCACAGCTGACCGGTCACCCGCATCACCCCGGAGAACGCGGCGACGGCCACCCGCGGCCGGGGGTCCTGTTCCACGTCGAGCCCCTCACGGTCCGCGATCAGCAGGGCGATCTGGTTCTCCAGGGCGACCCCGCGCCGCATGTGGGCGGCGAGCAGGGAGGGGGTCGACTCGATCATCTGGTAGGTCCGCATATGGAGATCGACGGTGACGACCTCCTCGATCGCCTCGCCGATGCTGCTCCACGCGCACAGCACCGCCCGGCGCATGGCCTCGAAGGGGGCTTCGTCCGCGGGACGGCGGCGCAGCTCCTCGATGAAGCGGGACTCGACCATCTCCTGCACGGCGAAGGTGGCGTCCTCCTTGCTCGCGAAGTAGCGGAAGAAGGTGCGCTGGGAGACCTCCACGGCGTCGACGATCTCGTCGACGGTGGTGCGTTCGTACCCCTGGGTGGTGAACAGTTCGAGGGAGGCGCGTACCAGGGCGTCCCGGGTGCGCTGCTTCTTGCGTTCACGCAGGCCGGCTCGGGGCTCGACTGTCTGCCCGTCGGTCACGTACCGGTTCCTCTTTTCCCGTGTTTGTCCAGCTCAGCATACCTGTGCGCTACGTGTGAGCTACGTGACAGTTACTGTCTTGTGAATTGGTTTGTCAACTGTCAGTGGCTGTCACTAGTCTCGCCGTATGACTAGTCAGACCACCGTCGAGAAGGCGCCGCGAGAGCCGGAAGACAACGCAGTACCCGCCCCGGTCAAGGGGCTTCGCGGCCACCCCTGGCTGACCCTCTTCGCCGTCGCCCTCGGCGTGATGATGGTCGCCCTCGACGGCACCATCGTCGCCATCGCGAACCCCGCGATCCAAAAGGACCTCGGCGCCTCGCTCGCCGACGTCCAGTGGATCACCAACGGCTATCTCCTGGCGCTCGCCGTCGCCCTGATCACCGCGGGCAAGCTGGGCGACCGCTTCGGCCACCGCCAGACCTTCCTGATCGGTATCGCGGGATTCGCGATCTCCTCCGCCGCGATCGGTTTCTCCCAGGAGATCGTCCTGGTCGTCCTCTTCCGCGTGCTCCAGGGCCTCTTCGGCGCCCTGCTGATGCCGGCCGCCCTGGGCCTGCTGCGCGCCACCTTCCCCGCCGAGAAGCTGAACATGGCGATCGGTATCTGGGGCATGGTCATCGGCGCGTCCACCGCGGGCGGCCCGATCGTCGGCGGTCTGCTCGTCGAGCACGTCAGCTGGCAGTCGGTCTTCTTCATCAACGTGCCGGTCGGCATCATCGCGCTCGTCTTCGGCCTGGTGATCCTCAAGGACCACCGCGCCGCCAACGCGCCGCGCTCCTTCGACGTCCTCGGCATCGTGCTGCTCTCGGGCGCGATGTTCTCCCTCATCTGGGGCATCATCAAGGCCGGTGAGTCCTGGGGCTGGGGCGACGGCCGCACCTGGGCGTGGCTCGGCCTCGCGATCCTGCTCTTCCTGGCCTTCGGCCTCTGGGAGACCAAGGTCAAGGAACCGCTCGTTCCGCTGGGGATGTTCCGTTCCGTCCCGTTGACGGCCGGTGTCGTCCTCATGATGCTGATGGCCTTCGCCTTCATGGGCGGCCTCTTCTTCGTGACGTTCTTCCTCCAGGGCGTCCACGGCCTCAGCCCGGTCGACAGCGGTCTGCACCTGCTGCCGCTGACCGCCATGATGATCGTCTCCTCGCCGGTCGCCGGCCTGCTGATCACCAAGTTCGGCCCCCGCGTCCCGCTGGTCGGCGGCATGGTCTGCACGGCCACCGCGATGTTCGGCATGACCACGCTCACCGACTCCACCGGCACCTTCGCGATGTCGCTCTGGTTCGCCCTGCTCGGCTGCGGGCTCGCCCCGGTCATGGTCGGCGCGACCGAGGTCATCGTCGGCAACGCGCCCATGGAGCTGTCCGGCGTGGCCGGCGGTCTCCAGCAGGCCGCCATGCAGGTCGGCGGCGCGCTCGGCACCGCCGTCCTCGGAGCGGTCATGTCCTCCAAGGTCAGCTCCGAGTTCGCGGACAACTGGGCGGGCGCGGGTCTGCCCGGGGCACCCGACCCGAAGCTGGAGGAGGCCGCCGAGTTCGGCATAGTGCCGACCGAGGCGCTCGCCCAGGCTCCCAACATGACGCCGGACGTCATCGACACCATCGGCGGCGTCATCCACGACACGTTCATGTCCGGCATGGGCCTGGCCTTCACGGTCGCGGGCATCGTCGCCGTGATCGCCGCCTTCGTCGCCACCCTCACCAAGCGCGGCGAGAACGCCGAGGCGGGAGCCGGGGTCGGCCACATCTGACGCCCGAAGCGGCATCTGACGCCCGAAGCGGCGCAGATCGTCAACACAGCGCAGGCCGGAGCCCCGCCGAATCCTTTCGGCGGGGCTCTCGCCTATCAGAGTGGCGCCACCCGGCAGCCCTTCCGCACACCACGCCCGGTGACACAGAGTGAGCGGCGGAAGCGAACACCGACCAACCACGGGGGTTGATCCATCATGCGTACGACTGTCCTCGCGGCGGCCGCCCTGGCCGTCACCGCACTCGTCCCCCAGGCCCTGGCCCACGACCGGGCGGCGGCAGCCCCCGAGCGGTCCCCGGGCGTCGCCCTCGGGGCCTGTGAGGCGGGCAGGCTCTGCCTCTGGAAGAAGCCCGACTTCACCGGGGCCCGCCACACCTTCGAGCTCTCCGGCGTGGACATCGAGAGCTGCGTCCCGCTGCCGAAGGGCGGCGACGCCCAGTCCCTCGCCAACCGCACCGGGCGGCCCGTCACCACCTACCAGTCCGCCGAGTGCGCCGAGACGGGGGAGTTCGAGACGTACCCCGGCGGCGGCACCTGGACGCCCCGGTCCCCGTACCAGGTACGGGCCTTCAAGATCTGGGAGAACTGAGCCCGGACACGCCGGAAGGGCGGCGGCGCGCCGGCGCCACCGCCCCTCCCGACCGTCCCTGCCTACGCGTCGCCGCCCGCCGCGCCCGGATCGGCCGCGGCCACGTCCAGGAGCTCGTAGCGGTCCACAGCCGTCTTCAGGGCCGACCGGTCGACCTTGCCCTCCTTGGCCAGCTCGGTGAGGACCGCCAGCACGATCGACTGCGCGTCGATGTGGAAGAACCGGCGGGCCGCACCCCGGGTGTCCGCGAAGCCGAAGCCGTCCGCGCCCAGCGACTGGTAGGCGCCCGGCACCCAGCGCGCGATCTGGTCCGGAACCGAACGCATCCAGTCCGAGACCGCCACGAACGGGCCCTGGGCCGCTTCGAGCTTCCTCGTCACGTACGGGACGCGCTGCTCCTCCTCCGGATGCAGGAGGTTGTAGCGCTCCACGTCCACCGCCTCGCGGCGCAGCTCGTTCCAGGAGGTCGCCGACCAGACGTCCGCCCTGACGTTCCACTCGTCCGCGAGGATCTTCTGTGCCTCCAGGGCCCAGGGGACCGCCACACCGGACGCCATGATCTGGGCCGGGATCTCGCCCTTCTCACCGGTGGAGAAGCGGTGGATGCCCTTGAGGATGCCCTCGACATCCACGTCCTCCGGCTCGGCCGGGTGCTGGATCGGCTCGTTGTAGACGGTGAGGTAGTAGAAGACGTCCTCGTTCGCCTCGCCGTACATCCGGCGCAGCCCGTCCTTCATGATGTGCGCGATCTCGAACCCGTACGCCGGGTCGTACGCGACACAGCCCGGGTTCGTCGAGGCGAGCAGCTGCGAGTGGCCGTCCGCGTGCTGGAGGCCCTCGCCGGTCAGCGTGGTGCGGCCGGCGGTCGCGCCGAGCACGAAACCGCGCGCGAGCTGGTCGGCCATCTGCCAGAACTGGTCGCCGGTGCGCTGGAACCCGAACATCGAGTAGAAGACGTACACCGGGATCAGCGGCTCGCCGTGCGTGGCGTACGCCGAACCGGCGGCGATCAGCGAGGCCGTGCAGCCCGCCTCGGAGATGCCGTCGTGCAGCATCTGCCCCGTCGGGGACTCCTTGTACGCGAGCAGCAGATCGCGGTCGACCGCCTCGTACTGCTGGCCGAGCGGGTTGTAGATCTTCGCACTCGGGAAGAACGCGTCCATGCCGAAGGTGCGGTACTCATCGGGAGCGATCAGCACGAAACGCTTGCCGATCTCCTTGTCCCGCATGAGGTCCTTCAGGACACGGACGAACGCCATGGTGGTGGCGATCGACTGCGTACCCGAACCCTTCTTCGCAGCCGCGTACGTCTTGTCCTCGGGCTGCGGAAGCGGCTTCGCACGCACCACACGGGTCGGGACGTAACCGCCCAGACCCTGGCGGCGGTCGTGCATGTACTGGATCTCCTCCGAGTCGCGACCCGGGTGGTAGTAGGGCGGGTACCCCTCGTCCAGCTGCTTGTCCGTGATCGGGATGTGCAGCCGGTCCCGGAAGCGCTTGAGGTCCTCGACCGTGAGCTTCTTCATCTGGTGGGTCGCGTTGCGGCCCTCGAAGTTCGGCCCCAGCGTCCAGCCCTTGACCGTCTGCGCCAGGATCACCGTCGGCTGGCCCTTGTGCGCCTTGGCCGCCGCGTAGGCCGCGTAGACCTTGCGGTGGTCGTGGCCGCCGCGGCCCAGGTGCAGGATCTGCTGGTCGGTCATGTCCTTGACCATGTCCCGCAGCCGCGGGTCGTCGCCGAAGAAGTGGTCGCGGATGTACTCACCGGTCTCGGTGGCGTACGTCTGGAACTGGCCGTCCGGCGTGGTGTTCAGCCTGTTGACCAGGATGCCCGTGCGGTCCTGCGCCAGCAGCGGGTCCCAGGAACGGTCCCAGACCAGCTTGATGACGTTCCAGCCGGCGCCCCGGAACTGCGACTCCAGCTCCTGGATGATCTTCCCGTTGCCGCGCACCGGGCCGTCGAGGCGCTGGAGGTTGCAGTTGACCACGAAGGTCAGGTTGTCCAGATTCTCACGGGCCGCGATGGACAGCTGGCCCAGGGACTCCGGCTCGTCCATCTCGCCGTCGCCCAGATAGGCCCACACGTGCGACTTGGAGGTGTCGGCGATGCCGCGCGCCTCCATGTAGCGGTTCATCCGCGCCTGGTAGATCGCGCCGAGCGGGCCGAGGCCCATCGAGACGGTCGGGAACTCCCAGAAGTCCGGCATCAGCCGCGGGTGCGGATAGCTGGACAGCCCGTTCGGGGCCTTCGACTTCTCCTGGCGGAACCCGTCGAGCTGCGCCTCGCTCAGCCGGTCCAGCAGGAACGCGCGGGCGTAGATCCCCGGGGACGCGTGTCCCTGGAAGAAGATCTGGTCGCCGCCGTCGCCCTGGTCCTTGCCCCGGAAGAAGTGGTTGAAGCCCACGTCGTACAGCGAGGCGGAGGAAGCGAACGTGGCGATGTGGCCGCCGACGCCGATCCCGGGACGCTGGGCCCGCGAGACCATCACCGCGGCGTTCCAGCGGGTCGCGTTGAGGATCTTGCGTTCGATCTCCTCGTCGCCGGGGAAGAACGGCTCGTCCTTCGTGGCGATCGTGTTCACGTAGTCAGTGCTGCGCATCTCCGGCACCGCGACGCGCTTCTCCCGCGCGCGCTCGATGAGCCGGAGCATCAGATAGCGGGCCCGCTCACGGCCGCGCTCGTCGACGGCGGCGTCGAGGGAGTCGAGCCATTCCCGGGTCTCCTCAGGATCAAAATCCGGGACCTGGCTCGGAAGGCCGCCAATGATGATCGGGTTGCGATCGGATCCGGAAGCCACACTGTTCCTTCGCTGTTCGGTGGTGCTCGACGGGGCCTGCTCCGCGGGAACACGCCCTCGGGGACAACTCTGGGTGCGCCGCCTCCATGGTGCTACCGCGAGGGCCCGAACGTCATCTCTACCGTGGGGTAACCCCGAGGTTCCGAAACGCGTCGACGGGGCACGAGTGTGGGCAGTACGCGGCTGGGTACGGGCAAACCGCAACCTTACGCCCAAGGCGTCCAAGTGTTCCCAAAGGCTGTTCGACTCCGATTGGCGGATCGAAACCGCATAAGCTGAGGAAGGACGTAAACGGATGGAGCGACCCGGGGAGGCCCCGGGAAGCCGCCGGAGAGACGTGCCTGAACTTGCGGCGACGTGGCAGGGAACGTCACCGTATAGGCGGTCTCGCACGCTGGGTACTTGCGCGATTCGCCGAGCCCGTGTGGACTACGGCCAACGCCCCGCGCACGCGCGTGGCTGCAGCATTTTCCGAAGACATGATCAGGAGGCAACCCGTGAGCGCGACCGCGGACCACGCGGAGGAGCGAACCAACCCGGCAGCACGCCTGGGGTTCGAGCCCGGACAAGTGGTCCAGGAGATCGGCTACGACGACGACGTCGAGCTGGAGCTCCGTGAGGGCATTGAGGCCACTACCGGCCAGGAACTCGTCGACGAGGAGTACGACGACGTCGCAGACGTCGTCCTGCTCTGGTTCCGCGACGAGGACGGCGACCTTACGGACGCGCTGGTGGATGCCATTGGTCTGATCGAGGACGGCGGCACGGTCTGGCTGATGACGCCGAAGACCGGCCGTGACGGATACGTCGAACCGAGCGACATCAATGAGGCTGCCCAGACAGCCGGTCTCGCCCAGACCAAGAGCATCAGCGCGGGCAAGGACTGGACGGGCAGCCGTCTGGTCACCCCCAAGGGGGCCAAGTCCAAGCGCTGAACCACGTTTCGCACCATCCGGGGCCCCCACGGGCGCACGCCGCGCCTGTGGGGGCCTTCGTGCGTCCGCGGCACGGCCCACTCCAGGAGCGCGGCCCACGGCCCACTCCAGGACCGGCCCACGGCCCCCTCCAGGACCGGCCCACGGCCCCTCCGGGACCGGCCCGGGGCGCCTGCGTAGGGTGGGTGTCACCCGGACGGACCCGGCCCGGGATGCGGAGAAGCGGCGAAGGGATACGTGTTCCATGACGATCGAGGTCGGCAGTCAGGCCCCGGACTTCCAGCTCAAGGACAACCACGGCCGGACCGTGCGGCTGTCGGAGTTCCGCGGTGAGAAGAACGTGGTGCTGGTGTTCTACCCGTTCGCCTTCACCGGCGTCTGCACCGGCGAGCTGTGCGCGCTCCGCGACGAGCTGCCCCGCTTCGAGAACGAGGGCACGCAGCTCCTCGCCGTCTCCAACGACTCCATCCACACGCTGCGCGTCTTCGCCGAGCAGGAAGGCCTGGAGTACCCGCTGCTGTCCGACTTCTGGCCGCACGGGGAGACCTCGCGGGCGTACGGCGTCTTCGACGAGGACAAGGGCTGCGCGGTGCGCGGCACCTTCGTCATCGACAAGGCGGGCGTCGTCCGCTGGAGCGTCGTGAACGGCCTCCCGGACGCCCGTGACCTGAACGACTACGTCAAGGCGCTCGAAGCGCTCTGAGACGATCTCCTGGCGACGCCTGGTCAAAAGCCTGTTTTGGCCGGGAACCGGTCACTAGGATCCACTCGTTGATCCGATGCCAATGAACGACGGGGAAGACGGCGTCCGCCGGCCCCTGAGAAAACTACTGGAGGACTCGTGGGAGTCAGCCTCAGCAAGGGCGGCAACGTCTCGCTGACCAAGGCCGCGCCCAACCTGACCGCGGTCATCGTCGGTCTGGGCTGGGACGCCCGCACCACCACCGGCGGTGACTTCGACCTCGACGCCAGCGCGCTGCTGGCGAACGCCGAGGGCAAGGTCGCCGCCGACGGCAATTTCGTCTTCTTCAACAACCTGAAGAGCCCCGACGGCTCCGTCGAGCACACCGGTGACAACCTCACCGGTGAGGGCGAGGGCGACGACGAGGTCATCAAGGTGAACCTGGCCGGTGTGCCGGCCGACGTGGACAAGATCGTCTTCCCGGTCTCGATCTACGAGGCGGAGAGCCGCCAGCAGAGCTTCGGCCAGGTCCGCAACGCGTACATCCGCGTGGTCAACCAGGCCGACAACACCGAGCTCGCCCGCTACGACCTGAGCGAGGACGCCTCGACGGAGACCGCCATGGTCTTCGGCGAGCTCTACCGCAACGGCGCCGAGTGGAAGTTCCGCGCCATCGGCCAGGGGTACGCCTCCGGCCTGCGCGGCATCGCCCAGGACTTCGGCGTCAACGTCTGACGTCGCTGGGCCCCAGGTCCTGTCGTCGGACTCCCGTCGTCGCCCGCGGGGCGGGCGGGAGTCCGACGACAGGGCCGGGGGGTGGCCGGCCCCATGCGCCGGACGCCCCCCGACCGGGCGCTTTCGACGCCCGGCCCCGGGCGTCGAAAGCGCCCGGCAGCGTTTTACACGACTCGGGGAGGACACACATGGGCGTCACGCTCGCCAAGGGAGGCAATGTCTCCCTCTCCAAGGTCGCACCCAACCTCACCCAGGTGCTGGTCGGGCTCGGCTGGGACGCACGCTCCACCACAGGAGCCGCCTTCGACCTCGACGCCAGCGCTCTGCTGTGCCAGTCGGGCCGCGTGCTCGGTGACGAGTGGTTCATCTTCTACAACAACCTCACGAGCCCCGAGGGCTCCGTCGAGCACACCGGTGACAACCTCACCGGGGAGGGCGACGGCGACGACGAGTCCGTCATCGTCCGTCTCGACCAGGTTCCCGCCCACTGCGACAAGATCGTCTTCCCGGTCTCGATCCATGACGCGGACAACCGGGGCCAGGCGTTCGGCCAGGTCAGCAACGCTTTCATCCGTGTGGTCAACCAGGCCGACGGCCAGGAACTGGCCCGCTACGACCTCAGCGAGGACGCCTCGACGGAGACCGCGATGATCTTCGGCGAGCTCTATCGGTACAACGGCGAGTGGAAGTTCCGTGCGGTTGGCCAGGGGTACGCGTCCGGCCTGCGCGGCATCGCTCTAGACTTCGGCGTCAACGTTTCATAACCCCGCGCTCGGGCCTTTCGTTTGGATCATGCCGGACCCCGCTGGCCCGGCATGATCCAAACGAAAGGCCCCAGGCGTCGGGGGAGCCCCGCCGCACCGGGGGAGACCCTTTTACCAACACGATGAGGTAGCCAGTGGTTCTGAAAACCTTCGGCTGGTCGTTCGCGGTCACCGCGCTCGGTCTGGTCGCAGCGATCTTCTACGGGGGGTGGCAGGCGTTCGGCATCGTCGCGATCCTGTCCGTCCTGGAGATTTCGCTGTCCTTCGACAACGCGGTGATCAACGCCGGAATCCTGAAGAAGATGAATGCCTTCTGGCAGAAGATCTTCCTCACCATCGGCATCCTCATCGCCGTCTTCGGAATGCGGCTGGTGTTCCCCGTCGTGATCGTGGCCGTGAGCGCCCAGCTCGGGCCGATCGAGGCCATCGACCTGTCCTTCAACGACCCGGACAGGTACAAGGAACTGGTCACGGACGCCCATCCGTCGATCGCCGCCTTCGGTGGCATGTTCCTGTTGATGATCTTCCTCGACTTCATCTTCGACGAGGACCGTGACATCCACTGGCTGCGCTGGATCGAGCGCCCGCTCTCCAAGCTCGGCAAGGTCGACATGCTGTCGGTCTGCGTCGCGCTGATCATCCTGCTCATCACCGCCATGACCTTCGCGACCCAGGCCCACCAGCACGGTGGCGGGCACGCCGACAAGGCGGCCACGGTGATGCTCTCCGGCATCGCCGGTCTGATCACCTACCTCGTCGTCGGCGGGCTCTCCGGATTCTTCGAGGGCAAGCTGGAAGAGGAGGAGGAGCGCGAGCACGAGGCCGAGGAAGAGGCCAAGAAGAAGGGCAAGCCCGTCACTGGGGTCGCCCTCGCCGGAAAGGCCGCGTTCTTCCTCTTCCTCTACCTGGAAGTCCTGGACGCCTCGTTCTCCTTCGACGGCGTCATCGGCGCCTTCGCCATCACCAACGAGATCGTGCTGATGGCCCTCGGCCTCGGCATCGGCGCCATGTACGTCCGTTCGCTCACCGTCTACCTGGTGCGCGAGGGCACGCTCGACGACTACGTCTACCTGGAGCACGGCGCGCACTACGCGATCGGCGCGCTCTCGATCATCCTGCTGATCACCATCCAGCACCAGATCAACGAGTTCATCACCGGCTCGGTCGGCGTGATCCTGATCGCCCTCTCCTTCTGGTCCTCGGTCAGGCGCAACCGCGCCCTCGCCGCGGAATCCGATGGGGGCGGCGGCTCGGGAAGCAAGTCCGAAGTGTCCTCCGGGGTGTGACCCGGTAAGGATTGAGGAACGCTCTCTGCGGGGCGGCCCACACGGCGACGGCTCTCCGGGATCTCCCGGACCCGGCCCGGTGGCCGCCCCGCAGCGATGTCCGGGGCGCGCGAACAGGTGGGGGTTGGTATGGGATTCTTCGACGGCCTGTGGCCGGGGCGCGCGGCGCAGTTCGACTCGGGCAACTCGACGTCGAGCGCGATCGTGCTGTCCAAACGGAACGCGACGATCTCGCTCAACAAGCAGGGCGCCCTGTCGGGCAACCTCCGGGTCAACCTGTCCTGGCGGATGCGGACCTCGGACATCGAGGGCCGGTCGCGCCAGAGCGGCATGCTGCGGCACCCCCTCCAGCTCTTCAAGCCCGAGGTGGTCCAGGCGCACACCCAGGGCGTCGTCAACGTCGACCTGGACCTCGGCTGCATGTACGAGCTGATGGACGGCACCAAGGGCGTCGTGCAGCCGCTGGGCAGCCTGATCGGCGACCTCAACGGCCCGCCCTACGTCCGGCTCAGCGGCGACGACCGGTTCGGCGCACCCTCGGGGGAGACGGTCTACGTCAACCTCGACCAGCGCGACCAGATCAAGCGGCTGCTGTTCTTCGTCTACATCTACGACCGGACGCCCGCGTTCGACCGGACGCACGCCAAGGTCACGCTCTACCCGGGCAACGGCCCGCGCATCGAGATCGAGCTGGACGAGCGCGCCCCGCAGGCCCGCTCCTGTGCGGTGTTCACCGTGGAGAACATCAAGGACGAGCTGATCGTGCGGCGCGAAGTGAAGTTCGTGTACGGCTTCCAGTCGGAGTTGGACCGGCTGTACGGCTACGGCATGCAATGGGGACGCGGCTACAAGACCCGGACCTGAGCCCGGGCAGCCGTGAGGTCCTGAGGACGTACGCGGGAATCAGGACGTACGGCGGGAACGGGGCGTACGCGGGAAACGGCGCGTCCGCGGGAAACGAGGCGTACGCGGGAAACGGCGCGTACGCGCGGGAATCGGACCGGGGCGGCTCAGGACCGGACGAACTGCGGACCTTGTGGAGGCAGCGCGAAATGGGGGTCGGGCGCGTGCGCGGCGGCTGCCGCGGGCTGCGGATAGCCGTACGCGGGCGGCTCGGCGGCAGGCTGCGGATAGCCGTACGCCGGCTGATGGGCCACGGCGGCGGCAGCGGGGTGCGCGACCGGCGGCGGATAGCCGTAGGAGGGCTGCTGGTGCTGGACCGTGGCCTGGGAGTCCGGCCCGGGCCCGGGCGGCACGGCCGGCGGCGGGGGCACGGCGGCCGGGAGGGGCCCCGGTGCCACCGGAGCGACCGGGTCCTGCGCCTCGTTCACCGCCTGCGCCCCGTTCACGGCCTCCGACTCGTCCACCGAGATGCCGAAGGCGGTGGCCAGGCCGATCAGGCCGGTGGGATAACCCTGGCCGACCGCGCGGAACTTCCACCCCTCGCCGCGGCGGTACAGCTCGCCGCAGATGATCGCCGTCTCCTCCCCGGTCTCCGGCCGGACATCGAACACCGCCAGGGGCTCGCCCTCGGCGAACGCGGCGTCGAAGAGGAGTATCCGCAGGTCCAGGACCTGCTCGAAGGCGGCCCCGTCGGAGGAGGCCGCGATGACCACCTGGTCGACCGACGCGTCGAGCGCCCCGAGGTCCGCCTCGACCGTGTCCGTCAGCCCTTCCGGGACACTGCGCTTCGGCAGCCGCCGGACCAGGCCGGAGGGGTGCCGGGGCTGGTTGTAGAAGACGAAGTCCTCATCGGACCGCACCCTGCCGGACGCCCCGAGGAGCAGGGCGGAGGCGTCCACGTCGGGGACCCCGGCGCCCGGGGTCCAGCGCAGCACGGCCCGGACGGCCGCGGCATCGACGGGGACGTTCGAGCCCTTCAGCATCGTGTGCGTCATGACGGTCATCCTGCCTGCTGGGGGCCCGTGCGGACAATGCGGGGGGCGGCACGACCGTGCTCGTCGGCAGTGTGGGCAAGGCGTGAAGATACTGCGACAGGGGGCTGGACAAGAGGCGGGTAACCGGAAATTCATGTACATGGGGAACTGTTGACACCCGTCCGTACGTACTATTACCGGCCATACATTGTTCGGCCGGTCAGGCAGTTCGGGGGAAAATCATGCGTCACTTCGGGCACATATCGCCCACTGCCCGCGAGGGTCTGTTCTTCAGGGAGCCCTGCACGTTCACCGCGGACTCCCCGGCACGGATGCTCTCCGTCGCCCTGGGAGCCACGCTCTACTCCCCGGCGACCCGGCTGTCGCTCGCCGACGACGTGCTCAAGCAGGCCGCGCGCGGAGTCGTCTCCATGGTGCTGTGCCTGGAGGACTCCATCGACGATGCCGAGGTCACCGGTGCCGAAGCCAATCTGATCAGGCAGTTCGCCGAGCTGGCCGCCCGCGACGCGGCAGCGGGCGCCCAGCCCACGGCTTCGGTAACCGCCCCGCGGGACCCGCGCGAGGCCACGGACGCCGATGTGCCCCTGCTCTTCATCCGGGTACGGGAACCGGCTCAGATCACCGACCTGGTGCGGCGCCTCGGCGACTCGGTCCGGATGTTGTCCGGTTTCGTACTTCCCAAATTCACCGAAGAGCGGGGCCGGCAGTTCCTGGAGGCGCTCGACGAGGCCGAGTCGGAGTGCGGGCGACGGCTCTTCGCGATGCCGGTCCTCGAATCCCCCGAGTTGCTCCATCTGGAGACACGCGGCGAAATCCTCCAGGGCATCGCCCGCAGCGTCGAGAAGCACCGGCACCGCGTTCTCGCCCTGCGGCTCGGCGTCACCGACTTCTGCTCGGCCTACGGACTGCGCCGCGCGCCCGACATGACGGCGTACGACGTCCATATCGTCGCCTCCGTGATCGCCGACGTGGTCAACGTGCTCGGCCGGGCCGACGGCACCGGCTTCACGATCTCCGGACCCGTCTGGGAGTACTTCCGCCGCCAGGAGCGCATGTTCAAGCCCCAGCTGCGCCGCAGCCCCTTCCTGGAGGGCCGGGCCGAGGAACTGCGCACGGCCCTCATCGAGCACGACCTCGACGGACTGCTCCGGGAGATCGAGCTCGACCGTGCCAACGGCCTGCTCGGCAAGACCTGTATCCACCCCTCGCACGTGGCGCCGGTCCACGCGCTGTCCGTGGTCAGCCACGAGGAGTACACCGACGCCCAGGACATCCTGAGCCCGGAGCGCGAGGGCGGCGGGGTGCTGCGCTCGGCGTACACGAACAAGATGAACGAAGTGAAGCCCCACCGGGCCTGGGCCGAGCGCACACTCCAGCGGGCCGAGGTCTTCGGGGTGGCGAGGGAAGACGTCGGCTTCGTGGACCTGCTGGCCGCCGGACTGACGAACTGAGCGCGCGTCGATGAGCGAGCGCGCGACGAGAGAAGAGACCGTAAACGTGGTGTGGTCGGGCAGCTGGGTGGCGGAGCGGCTGGGAGTCGCCCTCGAAGGCGACGGAGAACTCCGGGAACTGCTGGGCCTGGCCCTGCGCCGCAACCCCAAGCGGGCGCATCTGCTGGTGTCCAACGTGCTGGGCAAGCACGTGCCCCAGCGGCCCTCCGTCGTCCACGGGGCCGGGTTCGAGCTGGGTGAACGGGTACGGGCGCTGCTCGGCGCCGAGGAGGCCCGCCGCGCGGTGGTCCTCGGGTACGCGGAGACGGCCACCGGCCTCGGCCACGCCGTCGCGGACGGCCTGCGGGACGCCCCGTACCTGCACTCCACCCGCCGGCCGGTGGCGGGCGTCGAGCAGGCGGGCGGCTTCGAGGAGGCCCACTCGCACGCCACCTCGCACCTGCTGCTGCCGGAGGACCGCGACCTGCTGGCGAGCGGCGGGAGGGGGGCCGACGCCTCCGTGCTGGTGCTGGTCGACGACGAGTTCTCCACCGGCAACACGGTCCTGAACACCATCCGCGCGCTGCACACCCTGCACCCGCGCGAGCGGTACGTCATCGTCGCCCTGGTCGACATGCGCTCGGCCGGCGACCGTGACCGGCTGACCGCCTTCGCCGCCGAGATCGGCGCCCGCGTCGACCTGGTGACGCGCAGCGCCGGCACGGTCGCCCTGCCGGACGGCGTGCTGGAACGCGGCCAGGCCCTGGTCACGGCCCAGGAAGCGGAACAGGCGGACCGGGCGGCACGGGACGGGCGGGCGGAGGACCCCGCGGGGGCCGCCGGAGGTACGGACACCGCCCCCGTCACCCGCGTCGACCTCGACTGGCCGGCCGCCGTGCCCGACGGAGGACGGCACGGCTTCACCCCCGCCCACCGGACGGCGCTGGAAGCGGCGCTCCCGGGCATGGCGGACCGGATCACGGCCACACTGGGCGACCACGACGGCCCCCGCCCCCGCCGGATCCTGGTGCTCGGCTTCGAGGAGCTGATGTACGCGCCGCTGCGCCTCGGCACCGCCCTGGAAGCCGCGCTGGGAGCCGACGCCGAGGTCCGCTACTCCACCACCACCCGGTCACCCGTCCTGGCCGTCGACGACCCCGGCTACGCGATACGCACCCGCCTCGTCTTCCCGGCCCACGACGACCCGGCGGACGGCCCCGGCGACCGGTACGCGTACAACGTGGCGGGCGCCGGCTTCGACGCGGTGGTCGCCGTCGTCGACTCCATCGCCGACACCCCCGAGCTGCACGCCCCCGAGGGGCTTTTGGCCCGGCTCGCCGAGCACACCGGCCGCGTACTCCTCGCGGTCGTCCCCTCGTACACCCCCGCACCCGTCCCCCACCGGCAGGAGCCCGCCGTGCTGCCCGAGCCCCTCCGAGGCCCCGACTTCTCCAGTTACGCGCCGGACGACGTCGGCTGGCTGCTCCAGGACCTCTCGGACACCCAACTGGAAGCGCCCACCGAGGAGCGCGAGGAGGCGATCCAGAGCGGCGGCGCGCACTACGCGGAGTCGCTGCCCGTCGAGTACCAGCCGAGCGCCGCCTACCAGGCGCTGTTCACCGCGGCCCTGGAGACCTCCGCCACGCGCATCGCCCGCGCGGTCGGCACCGTCACCGAGACGGTCCTCTCCGAACGCGGCCCCCGCCCCGTGCTCGTCTCGCTCGCCCGCGCCGGAACCCCGGTCGGCGTGCTGATGCGCCGCTGGGCCCAGCACCGGCACGGCCTGGACCTGCCGCACTACGCCATCTCCATCGTCCGGGGCCGCGGCATCGACGCCACCGCCCTGCGCTGGCTGGCCGCCCATCACGACCCGGCCGACGTGGTGTTCGTCGACGGCTGGACGGGGAAGGGCGCGATCACCCGCGAACTGGCCGCGGCCATCACCGAGTTCGAGTCCTCGGGCGGGCCCGTCGGCTTCGACCCGGAGATCTCGGTGCTCGCCGACCCGGGCGGCTGCGTGCGGACGTACGGCACCCGCGAGGACTTCCTCATCCCCTCGGCCTGCCTCAACTCCACGGTGTCCGGCCTCATCTCCCGTACGGTCCTCCGCGCCGACCTGGTCGGCCCCGACGACTTCCACGGCGGGAAGTTCTACCGGGAGCTGGCGGACTCCGACGTCTCGGAACTCTTCCTCGACACGATCGCCGCCCGCTTCGACGAGGTGGCGGGCCGGGTCGAGGCCGAGGTCAAGGAGCTTCTCGCCGCCGACCGCGCCCCGACCTGGGAAGGCTGGGCGGCCGTCGAGCGGATCAGCGAGGAGTACGGCATCCACGACGTCAACCTGGTCAAGCCGGGCGTCGGCGAGACCACCCGGGTCCTGCTCCGCCGGGTCCCCTGGAAGATCCTCGCGAAGCGCGGCGCCGGCGCGGACCTGGAGCACATCCGGCTGCTCGCCGAGCAGCGCGGCGTCCCGGTCGAGGAGGTCGACGACCTCCCGTACAGCTGTGTCGGTCTGATCCACCCCCGGTTCACGCGCGGCGCGACGGGCGCGGACGGCAAGGCGGTGCAGGGCGCATGAGCGCGACTTCACAGGCCGCCCCGGTGGCGGCTTCTTCACCGGTCACGCCGGCGGCGACGACTTCACCGACCGCCCCGGCGGCGACGACTTCACAGGCCGCCCCGGTGGCGGTGACTTCACCGGTCACCCTGGTGGCGAGCGACCTCGACCGCACGCTGATCTACTCGGCGGCCTCGCTCGACCTGTCGATGCCGGACGCGGAGGCCCCCCGGCTGCTGTGCGTGGAGGTGTACGGCCACAAGCCCCTCTCGTACCTGACCGAGACGGCCGCCGCCCTCCTCACCGAGGTGGCGACCTCCACCGTCTTCGTCCCGACGACCACCCGCACCCGTGAGCAGTACGGGCGCATCCATCTCCCCGGCCCCGCCCCCCGGTACGCGATCTGCGCCAACGGCGGCCACATCCTGGTCGACGGCGTCTCCGACCGCGACTGGCGGCAGCGGGTCGAGTCCCGCATCACGGAGGAGTGCGCCCCGCTCACCGAGATCCGCGCCCACCTCGCCACCACCGCCGACCCGGCCTGGCTCCTGAAGGAACGGGTCGCCGAGAACCTCTTCGCCTACCTCGTCGTCGAACGCTCGCTGCTGCCCGAAGAATGGGTGAAGGAACTGGCCGCCTGGGCCGGGCCGCTCGGCTGGACGGTCTCCCTCCAGGGCCGCAAGATCTACGCGGTCCCGGCACCGCTCACCAAGAGCGCCGCCATGCACGAGGTCGCCCGCCGCACCGGCGCCACGCGCACGCTCGCCGCCGGGGACTCCCTCCTCGACGCGGACCTGCTGCTCGCCGCCGACCTCGGCTGGCGCCCCGGCCACGGCGAACTGGCCGACGAGGGCTGGCGGGCCCCGCACGTGGTGGCCCTGGAGGAGCGGGGAGGGGCGGCGGGCGAGGAGATCCTGCGCCGGTTCCTGGCGGCTGCGGCTGTCTGAGTCGATATCCGCTGCGTGAGGGCGCGCGTTGCGCGAGGCTGGGTGCATGACCAAGGGCAACGACACCACGATCACCGACGAGCTGTACGCGTACATGCTGGCCCACAACCCGCCGCTGGACCCGGTCCAGCGGGAACTGGTCGACACCACGTACGCACGGTTCCCCGACCACGCGGCCATGCAGTCGGCCGAGGAACAGGCCCCGCTGCTCGCCTTCCTCGTCCGGCTGCTCGGCGCCCGGCATGTGGTGGAGGTCGGCACGTTCACCGGCTTCAGCGCCCTGGCGATGGCCCAGGCGCTGCCCGCCGACGGCACGCTGATCGCCTGCGACATCTCCGAGGAGTGGACGGCGTACGGCCGTGAGGCCTGGGCGAAGGCGGGTGTCGCTGACCGGATCGACCTGCGCATCGCCCCGGCCCTGGACACCCTGCGCGCGATGCCCGCCGAGCCGCACATCGACTTCGCCTACCTGGACGCGGACAAGGGCGGATACATCGCGTACTGGGAGGAGCTGGTACCCCGGATGCGGCCGGGCGGGGTCATCGCCACGGACAACGTGCTCTTCCACGGCGGGGTCACGGACCCGGGGGCGACCGGTCCGACGGCGGCGATCAAGGAGTTCAACGACCACGTGAGCGCCGACGACCGGATGGACAGCGTCCTGCTGACCGTCTCGGACGGCCTGACGCTGTCCCGCAAGAAGTGACGGCCTGAAGCTGTCCCGCAAGGAGTGAGGCCCCCGGCCGTCGCGGGGGCCCAAGGGTGTCCGGCCGGGTTCAGCCGCAGCACCCGCCCCCGCAGCAGCCCCCGCCCCCACCGCCGCCGGAGGGCGCGGGAGCGGACCCGGCTGCACCGCCCACGGCCACGGTGGAGAGCAGCTTGACGGTGTCGTCGTGGCCTGCGGGGCAGGAGGCGGGGTCCGAGGACCGGGCCATGGGACGGCTGACTTCGAAGGTGTCTCCGCAGGTGCGGCAGCGGAATTCATAGCGAGGCATGGGCTCAGGCTAGAGCCATCGCGGCCGGAGGGCTACGCCCCCCGGCGGTCGCCTCAGGTCCCGGTGCCGCGTTCCTCGCGGATGTCGGAGACGACCCGGGCGGCGGTCTGCCGCACGGCCTCGGTCTCGGTCAGGAAGTGCCAGTAGTCGGGGTGGCGCCCCTCCAGGCCGGCGATGGCGCGTTCCAGCCGGGCCACGGAGTCGTCCAGGGGCCGGGCGTGCCGGGGGTCGGGCGTGTGCCGGCCTGCCATGGCGAGGCGCTGGGCGTCCCGCACCGCGAACCGGGTCCGCTCGATCTCCTGCTGCGGGTCCTTCGCCACGGCGTTCAACTGCCGCAACCGGTCCCCGGCGGCGGAGACCGCCTCGTCCGTGGCGTTGAGGAGGGCGCGGACCGTGGACAGCCGGGACGTGGCGTCCGCCCAGCGCTGCTCGTCGCGCGCCTTCGCCGCCTCCGCGAGCTTGTCCTCGGCCTGCCGGACGTTGACGGCTGCCTGCTCCGGGACGGGCTGGAGGTCCTGCCAGCAGGCGGCCGAGAAACGCCGCCGCAACTCGCTGAGCACCGGCTCCACCGAGCCCGCCCGTGTCGTCAGGGCCTGGGCGCGGGTCCGCAGCGAGACGAGCCTGCGGTCGATCTCGGCGGCCCGCTCGGGCAGCCGCTCCGCCTCGATGCGCACGGCCTCGGCATCGCGCAGTACCGCGTCGGCCCGCTGGAGGGTCTCCGGGACGCCGTGCGTTCCCGCGCCCTGGTTCAGCTTGGTCAGCTCCGGGGCGAGCGCGGCGAGCCGGGCGGCCAGCTCATCGGCCCGCAGCCCCGAGGCCCGGGCCCTGTCGAGGGCGTTGCTCGCTCCCAGGAGCGCCTGCCGGGCCCGCTCGACGGCCGGGGCGAGCCGGGCGAGCTGCGTCTCCGCGCTGCCCAGCAGAGGCCCGAGCCCCTGGGTGAAACGATCCAGCTCGCCCTTGACCCGTACGAGGTCGTCCTTGGCCCGGGTCAGCTCGGTGCGGGCCCGGGAGGCGACGGCGGGTTCCAGATCGTCCCGGTCCAGGTCATGGCTGTCGACGGCGGTGATGTAGGTGTGACTGACCTCGTCGATGCGCCGGCCGAGCGCGGCGAAGTCCTCGGATGCCTTGCGGCCGCGCGAGGAGCTGTCCACGGCGTTGATGGTCTCGATGGAGATCCTGAGATCACGCTGGGCGCTGTCCAGCTCGTAGAACGCCTCGGCGGCGGCGTCCTTCGCGGCCTGTGCCTCGGCCCGCTCGTTCTCCCCGCGCCCGCCGAACCACCGGCGCGTGCCGCCACCGGCGAAGGCGGCGGGCAGCGCGGCGAGCACGAGGGGCACGGGCAGGAGCATCAGCGCCAGGACATCCCGGCCGCCGGAACGGCCCCGCTCGCGCGGCCTCAGCGACCTCCCGGGGGCGTGCTGCCCCGGCAGGCCCTGACCACTCTGGACGGCGGAACTCCCACCCGCTCCTGCCTCCGGCCGCGCGTGTGTCGCCGTCACATCCCTCTCCCGTGCCGATTCGCCCTGCCCGGTACATTCTCCCACCAGGTAAGGACGAACACACGGGTCGGTTAGTTCGCGCTTCGCACAGTGACTTGGCCGTTGTCGCTGCGTGCCTTCACCACATGCGCGCTGTCGTCGCCGCGCGGCACCCCGATCGAGACGTCCCCGTTGTCCGCGGAAGCGTTCACCGCGTACTTCTGGCCGCCCGGCGGCAGGTCGATGGTGATGCCCCCGTTGTCGCTCACGGTGTCCACGAGGTCGGGCACGGAGCTGAAGCCCAGCCGGATCTCCCCGTTGTCGGCGCGGGCGACCACGGAGGAGGCGGATATCCGGTCCGCCTGGATCTCCCCGTTGTCGCTCTTCAGCTTGAGAGCGCCACGAGCCTCCCGGACGTTGATCTCCCCGTTGTCCGACGAGAGGTCCAGCGCGCGGTCGAAGCCGGTGGCGCTGATCGTCCCGTTGTCCGACGAGGCCGTCACACCGACCCCGCGCGGCACCTTCACCCGGTGCCGGGCCTCGCAGTTGTTGATCAGCGCGTCACACTTCACGCGGAGCGTGAGGGTGTCGCCCTCCATGCTCCAGACGGGGTCGGGCCCGCTGCCCAGTACCACCCACCCGTCGACCTGCCGCTCCACCTCGACCTGCTCCACGTCGGCCGGCACGAGGTCCACGGTCGCGTTCTCGGAGTCGATGGTCAGGGTCTTCCCCTCCAGCACGAACGTCTTGCGCTCCACGGGGGCGCCGTCGACGTCCGTACTCCCGCACCCGGTGAGAGCCAGGATCAGCAACGCGACCCCGCCCCCCAGGGCGAGGGCCCGCCCCGGCGCTCCACGGAGCGTGCGGGTCGCTGCGCTCTTGACGATGTCCACGGTGATCGTTCCCCCAGTGCGTGCTGCCGGACGGTGCCGCACCGGACGTCGCCGCCGGTGCACTCAAACCGTATGCGCCGACGCCCCCCGGCGGGATCCGGACGGCTACCGTCTCTTGGTGGGGTTATCCCCCGCACCGCCCCCCGCGCCTCCACCGGCCCGGGACCCGGGCCGGTGGAGG
>NZ_JBEZYG010000016.1:213813-247563 GCF_040638385.1 Streptomyces sp. NPDC026589 | reverse complement strand
CCCTTCGTTTACTTCTTTGTCTTGCTGTCCTGCTGTCTTGCGTTTCCGACTCTATCAGACTCTTTCGTGTCCGATTCCCGGTCGAAGCGGGTCTCACATCTCGCTTTCCAGGTCCTCCGCTTTCGCGTTCTCCCTTTCCGGCGAGTCCGACTCTATCAGATCCTTTCGGGCCTGATTCCCAGTCAGCGGGGTTTGTCTTCCCGGCTGTTGGGCCGTTCCGACGATCAAACTCTAGCGGATTCTCCCGGCGGCTCATAATTGGGCCTTCGTCATGAATTCCGGCATGCCGAAATCATCCCGAGTGGGAGATCGTGCTGAAGTTTGGTTGCCGCGTTTGCGGCGGGATCGGCTGCCCCGGAACCTCGGGCTCCGTGACAACTCGGAGAACTTTACGGATCCACCAGGGGTGTGTCAACCCTCCCCCGGCGGCCTCCGCAGAGCTTCATTCCTGGCTGTCGTCCCGGCCGTTCAGTCCAGGTCGGTGAGCCGGCCGCCGGCGTCCGGCTGCGCGTGTTCCACCCGGCGCAGCAGGCGGACCAGCAGCTCGCCGAGGACACCGCGCTCATCGCCGGAGAGGTCCTGGAGGAGGTCCTCCTCGAAGTCGCTCGCCATGCGCATCGCCTCGAGCCACTTCGTACGGCCTTCGTCGGTCAGCTCGACGATGACGCGGACCCGGTTGTTCTCGTCGCGGTCGCGGGTGACCAGACCCTCACCGGCCATCCGGTCGATGCGATGCGTCATGGCGGCCGGGGTGAGGCCTAGGCGCTTCGCCAGTTCGCCGGGGCCCAGACGGTAGGGAGCGCCTGCCAGGACCAGGGTCTTGAGGACCTCCCACTCTGCGTTGCTGATGCCGAGCGCGGCGACCTGTCTCCCGTACGCGACGTTCATCCGGCGGTTCAGTCGGCCCAGTGCGGAGACGACCTGTTCGACCTGCGGGTCGAGGTCGCGGAACTCGCGCTGGTAGGCGGCGATCTGTTCGTCGAGGCTCGGCTCGCTGGGGCCGGGCTCCTCGGTGCTCTCAGACATGGCGGGCAGTATGGCACGCCCCCACCCCCTGAAGTCCTTCACTCTGTAGTTTTCACCTTCTAAGTTTAGTGCTAAAGTCTTCGAGTCTGATTTCTTCGTGCCAGGTCTCGACGCTCCGCGATCGAGGCCTTCGAGTTCTTGAGGTAGGTGAGTGTGACCAGGGAGATGGGCGCAGCGCTGCGGCGGATCCAGCTGGGCAGCGCGCTGAGCGCGTTCGGGCTCGGGTTCACCGTCCCGTATCTGTACGTCTACGTGGCGCAGGTGCGGGATCTGGGCGCCGGGACGGCGGGGGTCGTCCTGGCAGCCTTCGCGATGGCAGCGCTGGCCGTTCTGCCGTTCACCGGGCGTGCCATCGACCGGCGGGGCCCGTTGCCCGTGCTGGCGGTGGCCTCCGTTCTGGCCTCCGTGGGCGCGGCGGCGCTCGGGTTCGCGAGCAGTGTTCCGGCAGCCGTGCTGTCCGCCGCTGTCCTGGGCGCGGGCACCGCCGTCATGCAGCCGGCCCTCGCCACGATGCTCGTGTGGTGCTCCAGCACCGCGACCCGTACGCGGGCCTTCGCCACGCAGTTCTTCCTGCAGAACCTGGGGCTCGGCCTCGGCGGGCTCGTCGGCGGACAGCTGGTGGACGTGGACCGTCCGGCGAGCTTCACGATGCTGTTCCTGATCGAGGCCGTGATGTTCGTGGTGCTCGGCGTCGTGGTGACGACCGTGCGGATGCCCCGTCCGGCCTCGCTCGGCGGGACCCGTCCGGCGGACGGGTCCGCGGCGAAGGGCGGGCTGCGGGCGCTGCTCTCGCACCGGGCCATGGTGCAGCTGTGTGTACTGGGGTTCGTCCTGTTCTTCGCCTGCTACGGGCAGTTCGAGTCCGGCCTGGCCGCGTACGGCACGGAGGCCGCCGGGATCGAGCCGTCCACCCTCGGTTTCGCCCTGGCCGCCAACACCGCCGTCATCGTCGTGGCGCAGTTCGTCGTACTGCGGCTGGTGGAGCGGCGGCGGCGCAGCCGGGTCATCGCCGCGGTCGGCCTGATCTGGGCGTTCGCCTGGATCGTGGCGGGGTACGCGGGGCTGGGCCACGGCAGCCAGACCATGGCGACGGCCGCGTTCATCTCGACGTACGCGCTGTTCGGGCTGGGTGAGGCGATGCTCTCGCCGACCGTCGCCCCGCTGGTCGCCGATCTGGCGCCGGAGTCGATGGTCGGGCAGTACAACTCGGCGTTCGCCCTGTGCAAGCAGCTCGCGCTCGCGGTCGGTCCGGCCGTCGGCGGGCCGATGGGGGCGTCGCTGCACGGCCCGTACATCGTGACGTTCGTGCTGTTCTCGCTGGGCATCACCTGGCTCGCCCTGCGGCTGGGGCGCCGGCTCACCCCCGTACAGGACCAGCCGTCGCTCGCAGGCGTCCCGTCGCGGGTGGTGGCGGTGTCACTGTCCGAGGGCGGAACCGGTGCGGAGAGCGCGACCAGTGGATCCGCCGGCACCGGATCCGCCGGCACCGGGCCCGGGACCACCGGGTCTGCTACCACCGGATCCGGGTCGCCCTCGGCTTCCGCCCCGGTGTCCGCGCCCGCCGGTCGCTGAAGGAGCGATCCGCTCACCGCGGCAGGGCGAACTCGCACCAGACCGCCTTGCCGCCGCCCGGCGTTCGCCGACTGCCCCACGAGGTGGCGATCGAGGCGATGATCGAGATGCCGCGCCCCGCCTCGTCCGCGGGTTCGGCCTGGCGGCGGCGCGGCAGGTGGTCGTCGCCGTCGGTGACCTCGATGATCAGTCGGCGGTCCGTACGGCGCAGTCCCAGGCGCATCGGCGGGGTGCCGTGCTGGAGGGAGTTCGCGACCAGTTCGCTGGTGGCGAGGACGCCCAGGTCACGGAGCTCGACGGGGAAGCGCCAGGAGGTCAGGACCCCGGTGGCGAAGGCGCGGGCGCGCGGGGCGGCCTCGACGCCGCCGAGGAGATCGAGCGCGGCGTTGTGGAACAGCTCCGCGTTCGCTCCCGTACGGGCGGGGTGCTGGACCACCAGGACCGCCACGTCGTCGTCGTGCTCGGCGGTCACGCCGAGGGAGCGGATCAGCCGGTCGCAGACCACCTGCGGTGATCCCTTGGCGCCGGAGAGGGCGCGGGCCAGTGAGGCGACGCCCTCGTCGATGTCCTCGCTGCGCCGTTCGACCAGGCCGTCCGTATAGAGGACCGCGGTGGAACCGGGCGGCAGCGCGATGGTGCCGGAGGTGTGGACCCAGCCGCCGGTGCCGAGCGGGGGGCCGGTGGGGTCGGCGGCCCGGTGGACGGTGCCGTTCTCGTCGCGGACGAGGATCGGGAGGTGTCCGGCGGAGGCGTAGACGAGCTGCCCCTCGTTCGGATCGTGGACGGCGTAGACGCAGGTCGCGATCTGGCTGGCGTCGATCTCCGCGGCGAGGCCGTCCAGCAGCTGGATCACCTCGTGCGGCGGGAGATCGAGCCGGGCGTAGGCGCGGACGGCGGTGCGGAGCTGGCCCATCACGGCTGCGGCCCTCACCCCTCGGCCCATCACGTCGCCGATGACCAGGGCGGTGCGGCCCGCGCCGAGGGTGATGACGTCGTACCAGTCGCCGCCCACCGCGGCGTCGGTTCCGCCGGGCTGGTAGGTGGCGGCGATGCGGAGGTCGTCGGGCTGTTCCAGCTCCTGCGGGAGCAGGGAGCGCTGGAGGGTGACGGCCGTTTCGCGGTGGCGGCGCTCGCTGGTGCGCAGGCGTTCGGCGGCTTCGGCGTGGTCGGTGACGTCAGCGGCGTACACGAGGACGCCGCCCGCTCCCTTGCCGTCGGTCCGGCCGTCGCGCTTGTCGCCTCCCTTCTCCCCCTTCTCTGCCTTGTCTGCTTTCTCTGCTTTCTCTGCCTTGTCTTCCTTGCTTCCCCTGCCTCCCTCGTCCTCCGCGTTGCCCCAGGCGGCGACGGGGGTGCAGGTCACCGTGTACGAACCGCCCTCGGCGGTCCTGCGGGACTTGACCGTACGGGCGGTGCCGCTGCGCAGGACCTGGTCGAGCAGCGGAACCACGCTGAGCTGGGCGAGCTCGGGCATGGCCTCGGCCGCGGGAACGCCGCACGGGCGGGTGCCGAACGCGGCCTCGTACGCGTCGTTGACGTAGGCGATGCGGTGATCCGGGCCGTGCAGCAGGGCGACGGGGGCGGGCAGCCGGCCGAGGATCTCGCGGGCGGAGAGGTCGTCGAGGGCGGGCCCGGGGAGGGCCTCCGTCGAGGCGGGGCCGGAAGGCGCCGGGGAGGCGTCGTCCGGCGGGGCGGGCGAGCCGTCCGCCCGGGCGTACTCGGCTCGGGCCGCCGGCACGGAACTACGGTCGTCCCGTGCGGCGGCTCGGCGCTGCGTTCCGGGAAGGCGGGCGCTCCAACGCGTGAAGTTCACGGTATTTCTGGCCTCGTGTGTCGGTCTGGTCCGCTCGGGCGGGCTGCTTCTTCTGCCGTGTTCACGGGCACCGGGGGCCGTACCCCCGGGCAGGCGCAGCCGGGCCTCGCCGTTCTGGTGGTGCGTCGCTGCTGGTCACTGTTGGTCACTGCCGACCGGGTCACTCTGTGCAGGTGTGGGCCCACCTATGGTCACACGTCCAGTGTGACCGACCGTACTGACAGTCGTTGCCCCATCGCCGTTCCGACCCTCGGTCGGTCCGGTGCCGGCCGCGGCCGGAGGTGCGGCCGGAGGTGCGGCCGGAGGTGCGGCCGGAGGTGCGGCCGGAGCCTTCGTCGGCTGCCCCGGCGGGGCAGCGCGGGGGCCGTCCTGCCGGCTGCCCGTCAGCTGCCCGTCCGGGGTTCGTCCGCCTGGCGGTCGTCCGGTTCTCCGGGCCCCTCCCGGCGGCCGGGGCCCGGGAGTCCCGGGGTGCCGGAGCCACCGCCCGCCGCGAGCTCGAACTCGGCGCGGGGGTGCTCCAGCGAACCGAGGGAGACGATCTCGCGTTTGAAGAGCCCGGACAGGGTCCATTCGGCAAGGACGCGCGCCTTCCGGTTGAACGTCGGGACCCGGCTGAGGTGGTACGCACGGTGCATCAGCCAGGCGGGGTAGCCCTTGAACTTGCGGCCGTAGACGTGGGCGACGCCCTTGTGCAGGCCGAGGGAGGCGACCGATCCGACGTACGCGTGCCGGTACTCCTCGAGCGGCCGGCCGTCGATCGAGGCGAGGACGTTGTCGGCGAGGACCTTCGCCTGGCGCACCGCGTGCTGGGCGTTGGGGGCGGTCTCGCGCCCCGGTTCGGAC
This sequence comes from Streptomyces sp. NPDC026589, assembly GCF_040638385.1. Lineage (NCBI taxonomy): Bacteria > Bacillati > Actinomycetota > Actinomycetes > Kitasatosporales > Streptomycetaceae > Streptomyces > Streptomyces sp. NPDC026589. The sequence goes on along the minus strand of NZ_JBEZYG010000016.1, from coordinate 242,312 downwards.
GCGGTCAGGTCGGGTACGGCCGCGGCGTCGCCGGCTGCCCAGGCGTGCGGCATGTCCTCGACGCCGAGGGTGGCGGTGCAGCGGAGCCGGCCGCGTTCGGTGAGGGGCAGGTCGGTGGCGGCCAGCAGCGGGGCCGGTTTGACCCCCGCGGTCCACACGAGGGTGCGGGTGGGGAAGCGGGAGCCGTCGCTGAGGACGGCGACGCGGTCCTCGCAGGTTTCGAGGCGGGTTTCGAGGCGTACGTCGATGTTCCGGCCGCGCAGCTCCCCGATCGCGTACGTACCCATGGTCTCGCCGACCTCGGGGAGGATCCGCCCCGAGGCCTCGACCAGGATCCACCTCAGGTCGGCCGGCTTGATGTTGTGGTAGTACCGCGCCGTGTAGCGGGCCATGTCCTCCAGTTCGGCCAGCGCCTCCACGCCCGCGTAGCCGCCGCCGACGAAGACGAAGGTGAGAGCGGCGTCGCGGATCGCGGGGTCCCGGGTCGCGGAGGCGATGTCCATCTGCTCGATGACGTGGTTGCGCAGCCCGATGGCCTCCTCGACGGTCTTGAAACCGATGCCGAATGCGGCCAGGCCGGGGACGGGCAGGGTGCGCGAGACGGACCCGGGGGCGATGACGATCTCGTCGTACCCGATCTCCAGCGCTCCGGTGCCGTCCTCACCGGTGGCGAGGGTGGTGACGGTCGCGGTCCGTTTGGCGTGGTCGACGCGCTGGGCCTCGCCGATGACGATCGTGCAGTCCTTCAGGACGCGGCGCAGCGGCACGACCACATGGCGCGGCGAGATCGAGCCGGCGGCCGCTTCGGGGAGGAAGGGCTGGTACGTCATGTACGGCTCCGGCGTGACGACCACGATCTCGGCCTCGCCGCTCCTCAGTCTCTGCTTCAACTTCCGTTGGAGACGCAGCGCTGTGTACATCCCGACGTAGCCACCGCCGACGACGAGAATGCGCACACCTGGCCGGGTGCCGGGGGTCGTCCCCGGGGAATCTGGAGCCATCACCACCCCATGACGCAACGGAGTCAGTGGTTTGTCCACAGGCCCGGCAAATTGTGTGACCGGAGGTTCCTCGACGGCACTGGGGGCGCGTGGTCGGTGAGGGGCGACAGCCGCGCAGGTCAGGCAGGGCGCACGGGGTGAGTGGAGGGGCGATGTTCCGGTGTGGATCGGATCTTGGTCCGATCGGGGGGCGCTCCATGCGGAACTACCCCCTTCTGAATTGACGCAGGCTCAACTATGTTCGTAACCCGTCGGGGTGTCGGGTGCGGATTTCGTTGTGCTCCGCTCCCCGGCCGAAAACGGCGGGAAGTCTCCGGGGGGAGACGTCATAACCGGGGGAAGTTATGCATATTCAGGATAAGCATGGCCAGACTGCGCTCTCTCGCGCGTCCGAGGGCCAAGGACGCCTCGGCTCCGTGGGCGCGCTCGGCGTCATGAGCTCGGCGGACGCCGTTCGTTCCGCGGCGGCGGTGAGTGCCTCGGCGATGGGTTCGACCGCTGCGGGACACGCCCCGAGCGGGGCGACGACGTCGGGAACGGCGACGGTCGGAGCCGCGGGGACCGCGGCAACCGCGGGCACGCCGCGCTCGGCTCCGCTGCGCGTCGACGCGCAGCGGAATCTGGAGCATGTGCTGCGGGCGGCTCGCGAGGTGTTCGGGGAGCTGGGTTACGGCGCTCCGATGGAGGACGTGGCGCGTCGCGCGCGCGTCGGCGTGGGCACCGTCTACCGGCGGTTCCCGAGCAAGGACGTGCTGGTGCGCCGGATAGCCGAGGAGGAGACCTCCCGGCTGACCGAGCAGGCGCGTACGGCGCTGGGGCAGGAGGAGAAGCCCTGGTCGGCGCTCTCCCGCTTTCTGCGTACGTCCGTGGCGTCGGGCGCGGGCAGGCTGCTGCCGCCGCACGTGCTGCGGGTCGGGGTCGACGGGGAGGAGCCGGGCGTGCCGGCGGCTTCCGGGGCGACGTCGGCTCCGGGCGCGGTGGACGAGACCCGCGTTCCGCAGCAGCGGCAGGGAGTGGGCCAGGACGAGTTCCGCGTCGTCGGCCGGCGCTCCGGGGGCGCCGACGGGTTCGACGGGCTCGGTGAGGACACCGGCGCGGTCGAGCTGCTGGAGGTCGTGGGGCGGCTGGTCGACCGGGCGCGGGAATCCGGTGAGCTGCGCCGGGACGTGACGGTGGCCGATGTGCTGCTGGTCATCGCCACGGCGGCTCCTTCGCTGCCGGACGCCGCTCAGCAGGCCGCGGCTTCGGCCCGGTTGCTGGACATCCTGCTGGAGGGTCTGAGGTCGCGCCCGGCGTGACGTCCGGCCGCCCGCCCGCGGCCCCACGCGTTCCGCATCGGTCGTCCCGAGTCACGGTCGTCCCGAGTCACGGTCGTCCCGCTCGACTGTTCCGTCCGCTCCGCCCGCATGCCGGGCGAGGCGGACGGGCACGGGCGGGCGGTGAGGGCGGGCGCGCGGCCGGTGAGGGTGGCCGCTGAGCGGATTCGGGGGACGAATCAGCGGAGAATCATTCCCCGAAAGCAGGGCCTCTAGTACTCGCATGCGAGAAAACACCTCGGATGAGTGGTTGGCGGGGCTGAGAGGCCAGCGCGATTGAGCCATGTGGCAGTCTTGGCCGGTATTCGAGTCCGAGGGTGCATACGGGGGCTTCCGCGATGAGCGGTAACGAGCAGCAGGAAGAGCCGCTCGGTGAGATCGCAGCGGCCGAAAGGGACACGAAAGCGGACGGGCTGTCCGTCGGCCAGGTGCCGGCCCAGGCCGTGCGCGGCGGCTCGTCGGACGAGGCGGTTGAGGCGGTTGAGGGCGGCACCGTACTGCCCGGACCGTGGCCCGCCGTCGCCGAGGAGGACGCCTCCGGCGCGGCCGCCGCCCACGCCGTTCCGCAACAGCGCGCGGGCCGCGGTGGAGCCCCCGAAGTCGGGCTGTCCGACGCCCGGTTGATCGAGAACATGCGCGGCGGCGACGACCAGGCCTACGAGGAGCTGTTCCGGCGGCACGCGGCCGCCGTCCTGCGCTACGCCCGCAGCTGCTGCCGGGACGCGCACACCGCCGACGACCTGACGGCCGAGGTGTTCGCCCGCACGCTCCAGGCCGTACGGGGCGGAAAAGGGCCGACGGAAGCGGTCCGGGCCTATCTGATGACCGCCGTCCGCCATGTCGCCGCCGCCTGGACGAAGAGCGCGAAGCGTGAGCATCTGGTCGACGACTTCGCGGTGTTCGCCGCCCAGGCGTCCCGTTCCTCCGAGCTCTCCGACGACGACACCCTCGACCTCGGCGCCGACGTCCTCGCGATGCACGAGGCCGAGCAGACGATGGCCATGCAGGCGTTCCGGAGCCTCCCGGAGCGCTGGCAGGCGGTCCTGTGGCACACCACCGTGGAGGAGGAGTCGCCGAGCGAGATCGCCCCGCTGTTCGGCCTCACCGCCAACGCCACCGCCGTCCTGGCGAGCCGGGCCCGCGAAGGGCTCAAGCAGGCCTACCTCCAGGCCCACGTCAGCCAGGCGCTCACCACCGGCGGGGAGTGCGCGCAGTACGCCGACCGGCTGGGCGCCCACGCCCGGGGCGGCCTGCGGACCCGGGCCGAGCGCGGACTGCGCAAGCACCTCGACACCTGCGCCAGGTGCCGGGTGGCCGCGGGCGAGCTGGACCACGTGAACGCCGGGATTCCGGCGCTGCTGCCCGTCGCGGTCATCGGATGGTTCGCCGCCGGGTATGCGCTCAAGGCCGCGGGCATCGTGGCCGGCGGCGCTGCCGGGGCCGCCGGAGCGGGAGCCGCCGCGGCGGCCACCGGGTCCGGTTCCGCCGGTGGGGCCGCCGGGGGCGCCGCGGCCACCGAGGGGCTCGGCGCACCCGCCAAGGCGGGGATCGCCGCCGCCGTGGCGGTGGCCGCCGCGGCCGGTCTGGTGTGGGCGCTCGTCGGCGACGACCGGCCGAAGCCGGAGCCCAAGCCGGTCGCGAAGCCGCCGGTCGTGGCACCCGCCGTGCCCACGCCGCCTCCCCCGCCGCCGCCCCCGAAGCCGAAGCCGCCGGCCGCCCCCGCGCCGCCCGCACCCCCGGCCCCGCCCGCACCCCCGGCCCCGTCCGAGCCGCCCCCGAAGCCGACGCCGAGCCCCACGCCCTCCCCCGAGCCGCCGCCGAAACCCACGCCCCCGGCGCCGAGCCCGCCTCCGTCCCCGAAGCCGGCGCCGAAACCGCCGAAGCCGCCGAAACCCACGCCGCCCCCGCCCGCCCCGGAGGTGTACCAGGTCAGCGAGCTTGCGTACTCCGTCTTCGGCGACCGGAGCGAGCCGGAGGTCGTGATGGGGCAGAGCAGTTGGATCTGGCAGCGTTCCAACGTGTCCATCGCCTCCACCCGTTACGCGCACGGGGTGACCGTGCACGCCCGCTCCTCGGTGACCATCCAGCTGAACCGGCCCTGCACGCGCTACGAGGCCATGGTCGGCGTGGACGATCTGACCATGGGGCTCGGCGCGGTGCGCTTCTCCGTGTTCGGCGGGGACGGGGCCCGGCTGTGGCGCTCCCCGGTGATGGAGGGCGGCGATCCGGCCGTTCCGGTGAGCGTGAGCATCGCCGGCCAGTCCTCGATCCGCCTCGTGGTGGAGCCGGAGACGCCGTTCGGCGGGGTGGCTCTGGCCGACTGGGCGGAGTCCCGGATCAGCTGCGCCTGAGCCGTACGCACGCCCCGGCCGGGCTTCCCGGTGCCGCCTCCCGGCAATCGCCTCCCGGCAATCACTCTTCGGCAATCACTCTTCGGCAATCGCTTTTCGGCCAGGACTGGAGCCTGTTCCGGTCAGGGCTGGAGCGTGCGCCGGGCGGGGGCCACTCCGCCCGCGACCGCGCGCTGGCGCGGAGCGGCGGTGCCCGTCCAGCAGGTGCCGCGTCGGGTCACCAGACGGCGCAGCCACAGTTCGGTGGAGGCCAGGTCCGCCAGGCCGTCCAGGGGCAGCGGCTCGCCCTCGGAGGCGGCTCGTAGGGCCTTGCGAACCACCCTGGCCTCGACCAGGCCCGCGTCGGCCAGCAGCGGGGCGTCGAAGAGGGCCATCAGCTCCGGCAACGCGATGCGCAGGCCGGTGCGGGTGACGGCGGTGGAGGTGGCCTGGGAGGGCGTGCCCCAGCCCGGCGGCAGATCGTGGATACCCGCCCCGCCGAGCACCCGGCGCAGGATCGCGGCCCGGGCGCCGGGCTGGACGCGCAGCGACTCGGGCAGGGCGCGGGCCGCCCGCACGACCTGGTTGTCGAGGAACGGGGCGTGCAGCCGCTGGCTGCGGATCTCCGCCGCCTGTTCCAGGATCCGGTGGTCTGCGGCCCCCCGGGCGAGGGCGGCGCGGGCGCGGGCCTCCCCCGGGCGCTGCACGGAGGCGGGCCGGATCGCCGCCTCCTGGAGACGAACCGATACTTCGGCCAGCGCCTCCCCGGTCAGCCAGCGCGCCGCCGGCCCCGGTCGCGACCAGGCGAGGGCGGCGAGCGAGGCGTCGGCGGGGGTGGCGAGGTCGGGGGCGTGACGGTTGGCGTCGGGGAGGAGGCCGGCGGCGGACTCCAGGCCGGTGCGGTACGACGTACGGGCCAGGCGGCGGGCGGCGCGGTAGACGGTCAGCGGGACGAACAGGGAGTGTGCCGTGGGGCCTTCGGCCTTGGTGAGGGCGGCGACGGGGCGCAGCAGATGGCGTCTGCGCCGGTCCATCAGGAGGTCGGCGAGGCGGGCCGGGTGGGCGTCCAGGACCTGTCGGGCCCCGTGCCCGACGAGGTGGTCGGCGCTGCCCGCGGAGAGCCGGCGGCGGTGTCGTTCGGCGAGGACGAGCGAGGGGGCCGGCTCGTCGGTGAGCGCGCCGACCTCCAACGAGGCGTAGGGCAGGGCCTCTTCGCCCGCCGCGACGACCACGTGGTGCAGGCGTGGGTTGGCGGCGATGGCGCGGGCCCGCTCCAGCTCGTCCTCGTCGCCGCGGGTGGTGAGGTCGTTGAAGGTGACGGCGAGCAGCCGCTCCCCCGCGCCGGTGCCGTGGCCGAGGAGGGTGCCGGGGAGCCCGGGCAGTCCGGAGGCGAGCAGGGCGAGGGTGGCGGAGGCGCTGCCTCCGGAGAGGTCGGCGCCGATGCCCGCCACGGGTCCGCCCCGGGCCGCGCGCCGGTCGGCGGGGCCCATGCCGGGGACGGGCCCCGGGTCCGGCGGCTGGGATTCCGGAGCGTGGCGCGGGGCCGTGAGCCGGGCGCGTACGGCTTCGACGAGCGCGTCCCGTACGCCCTCCACGGCGTGCACCGGGTCGGCCTGGGGTGCGGCGACCGCGAGCGAGGCGACGGCCTCGTATCCGGTGATCTCCCGCGAGCCCTCCCGCAGGATGAGCGCGTGGCCCGGCGGGACCCGCTTCACGCCCACGTAGGGCGTGCCGTCGCCGAGGGCCTCGGGGGTCTCCGGGCAGGCGAGCAGGGCGGCGAGGTGCCCGATGTCGAGCTGGGCCTCGATGAGGTCGGCGAGCGGCAGGGCGGCGGTGGCGAAGGCGGTGCCGTTGGCCCAGGGGGTGTGGAAGACGGGCCGGGCTCCGGCCAGGTCACCCGCGACGGTGACGCGGCGGCCGATCTGCACGACGGCGGTGTAACTGCCGGGCCAGGCGGTGAGATGGCGCATCGCGCCGCCGCGTGCGGCGAGCAGCCCGACGCGCAGCTGCTCGTCGGTGGCGCCGCAGCAGCCGAGGACCGCGAGGCGGGCGGTGGGCGCCCCTTCGGGGGTCGCGAGGCCGATGACGCGGATCTCGTCGGGCCGCCAGTCGCCGACCGCCCATAGCGGATCCGGGTCTCCCCACAGGAGTTGGGAGCCCACGGGGTGAACCGTGCGCCCCTCTCCGCCGTTTCCGACGGCGCCGACGGTGCCGAAGCTCGCGGCGATACTGCTCCATCCCACCAACCAACGCATCGCCGCCTCCACAGGCTGTGGACAAACGGCGCACTTGACGAGCGAAACGCCGCTGCGGGACATGCTGCCACGACAATGCCGCAGGGGAGGGTGTACGGGCGGCGCACACCGGAAGAGCATGCGCCCCTGGCAAAGGCCCGGCGCGGTCTTCACCGCGACGACAGCAACGGAATTGCGGGTTCCGGGAGTTGCGGAGGCGGGGCCGTCCGGTCTCCGCGCCGCCCCGGCCCGCCCCCACGGAAGGGGAGGGGCCGGCGCCGCCCGGAAACAGCGCCGATATCCGGCCATAGTCGGACCGTTGGCCAGACCCTCACCGGACCGTCGCTATTCGGCCATTCTCTCGAAGCGCCACCCTGCGCGCATGTCGTGCCGCGCCCCCTGGCGGACCCTTCCACGCACAGTCCGGGAGGTGGGCCTCACCTCCCGGACCGGTCCACCGCCCGCGGGGAATGGAGCGGCGGTTTCCCCCAGCCCACTGAGTCCAGTGCAGCAGGCCGACCCACGCAGGTCCCAGACAAGCGTTCCGGCGATCGCCGGGCCAGAGCGCACGGCCGGGCGCACGGCCACACGCCGGGGGCACGCCGCACCCCGGCCCGGGCGCCGCCGCCCGGGCGGCCCGGACCGCCCGCACGGACAACAATCCCGCCATCCGGACGTCTGCCCCTTAACGGTAGGGATAGGGAGAACTACGCTGTGTTTACTGGATGTTCTCAGCAGGGGGGCATATTCCTCGGGGCTCAGCCACATGCGTGTGCAGGCGGAGTACGGAGGTTCGAACCTGGGGAGGCATCGGTACGAATGCCGCGCGCCGTCCTCGGTGACGCGGCGGCTGTCTGTGTGTCGAGGGGTGGCGCATGTCCAGGGAGCAACGCGGGCCGAACGAGAAGCTCGGCACGGTTCTCGCCCTCGCGGGAATCAGTAACGCCGGGCTCGCCCGGCGGGTCAACGACCTCGGAGCACAGCGCGGTCTGACACTTCGCTACGACAAGACCTCGGTGGCCCGGTGGGTCGCCAAGGGAATGGTGCCGCAGGGCGCGGCGCCGCATCTCATCGCCGCGGCGATCGGGGCCAAGCTCGGCCGGCCGGTCCCGCTGCACGAGATCGGTCTCGCCGACGCGGACCCGGCCCCGGAGGTCGGCCTGGCCTTCCCCCGGGACGTGGGTGAGGCGGTCCGGTCGGCGACCGAGCTGTACCGGCTGGATCTGGCCGGGCGGCGGGGCGGCGGCGGGATCTGGCAGTCCCTGGCGGGATCGTTCTCCGTGAGCGCCTACGCGACGCCCGCCTCGCGCTGGCTGATAACCCCCGCCGATCCGTCGGTGGCCCGGGACCCGACGGCGGCGCAGGCCGCCGTTCTCGGGGCGCGCGGCGGCGGACCGGGGAGCCCCGGCGGGGCCGGCGCCCGCGGGCCGGGAGCCGCGCCTGACGCCCGGGGCGCACACATCCTCCACACCGGCGGCTCCGCGCCCGGCGCGGCGGGCTCCGTCCCGCTCCAGCCCGGCCCGGAGTCCGTGGCGGACGCCTCACCGCTGCGGGTCGGGCACAGCGATGTGTCGAAGCTGCGCGAGGCGGCGCAGGACGCCCGGCGCTGGGACTCCAAGTACGGCGGGGGCGACTGGCGCTCCTCCATGGTTCCCGAGTGTTTACGCGTCGACGCCGCACCGCTGCTCCTCGGCTCGTACACCGACGAGGTCGGACGGGCCCTGTTCGGCGCGTCCGCCGAGCTGACCCGGCTGGCCGGCTGGATGGCCTTCGACACCGGCCAGCAAGAGGCCGCCCAGCGCTACTACATCCAGGCCCTGCGCCTGGCCCGGGCCGCCGCGGACGTCCCGCTCGGCGGCTATGTGCTCGCCTCGATGTCCCTCCAGGCGACCTACCGGGGCTTCGCCGACGAGGGGGTCGACCTCGCCCAGGCCGCCGTCGAGCGCAACCGCGGCCTCGCCACCGCCCGGACCATGAGCTTCTTCCGGCTGGTGGAGGCCCGCGCCCACGCGAAGGCCGGCGACGCGGCGGCCGCGGGGGCCGCGCTCAAGGGCGCGGAGAGCTGGCTGGAGCGGTCCCGGGCGGGCGACTCCGATCCGCCCTGGCTCGGCTTCTACGGCTACGACCGGTTCGCCGCCGACGCCGCCGAGTGCTACCGCGACCTGAAGGCGCCCCGGCAGGTGCGGCGCTTCACCGAGCAGGCGCTGTCCCGGCCGACCGAGGAGTTCGTCCGCAGCCACGGCCTGCGGCTCGTGGTCTCCGCCGTCGCCGAGCTGGAGTCGGGCAATCTGGACGCGGCCTGCGCGGCGGGCACCCGGGCGGTGGAGGTCGCCGGCCGGATCTCCTCGGCCCGTACCACGGAGTATGTGCGCGATCTGCTCCACCGCCTGGAGCCGTACGGGGACGAGCCCCGCGTCGCCGAGCTGCGGGAACGGGCCCGCCCGCTGCTGGTCACCCCGGGGTGACCAGCGCAGAGCCGGGCTGAACGGGCTGAACAGCGCAGAGCCGGGCTGAACCGGGGTGACCAGCGCAGAGCCGCGATGAGCAGGACTGAACTGGGCTGAACCGGGCCGAACCGGACGACGGAGGCCGCCCGGCGGGACCCGCTCCGGGGACCCGCCGGGCAGAGTGTGCGCCACGCCCTGCCCGGCTGGGGTTTGAGCCGGTTGTCAGTGGGTCAGTGCACTATCGGGGTGGGAGGTGGCGTGATGATGACGCACGCGGCGTACGACTGCGATGTGCTGGTGATCGGCGGCGGGATCGTCGGTCTGTCGACCGCGTACGCGCTTCTACGGTCCGCGCCGGGCACCAGAGTGACGGTCCTGGAGAAGGAGCGCGGCCCGGCTCGCCACCAGACCGGCCGCAACAGCGGCGTGGTCCACAGCGGCATCTACTACCGCCCCGGTTCCCTCAAGGCCCGGTACGCGCTGCGCGGCTCCGCCGAGCTGGCGGACTTCTGCGCCGAGCACTCCATCGCCCACGCCACCACCGGCAAGCTGATCGTCGCCACCGAGCGCTCCGAGCTGCCCCGGCTGCACGGCCTGGTGCAGCGCGGCCGCGAGCACGGACTGCCCGTGCGGGAGCTGGGCCCCGCCCAGATCGCGGAGTACGAGCCGGAGGTCCGGGGCCTCGCGGCGATCCGGGTCGGCACGACGGGCGTCTGCGACTTCACGGCCGTCGCCCGGCGCTTCGCCGCCGAGGTCACCGCCGCCGGCTCCATCGTGCGGTACGGCGCGGAGGTCACCGCGATAGACCGGCGCCCTTGGGGCGTCGCGGTGCGCACAGCGGACGGCACGGTGGTCCGGGCCAGGGTGCTGGTCAACTGCGCGGGCCTCCACAGCGACCGGGTGGCCGCTCTCGCCGGGGACGACCCGGGGGTGCGGATCGTGCCGTTCCGCGGCGAGTACTACACGCTGGCCCGCCCCGAGCTGGTGCGCGGCCTGGTCTACCCGGTGCCGGACCCGGCGTTCCCCTTCCTCGGCGTCCACCTCACCCGGGGCTTCGACGGCTCCGTCCACGTCGGGCCGAACGCGGTCCCCGCCCTGGCCCGTGAGGGATACACCTGGCCCCAGGTCCGCCCCGCCGAACTGCTGTCCACGCTGAGCTGGCCCGGCACCTGGCACATCGCCCGCAGACACTGGCGGTACGGGGCGGGCGAGGTGCACCGCTCGCTGTCCCGGTCCGCCTTCACCCGGGCCGTCCAGCGGCTGCTGCCCGCCGTCACCGAGGACGACCTGCTCCCGTCACCCGCCGGGGTCCGCGCCCAGGCGGTGCTGAAGGACGGCACGCTGGTCGACGACTTCCTGATCCGTGAGGCCCCGCACACCGTGCATGTGCTCAACGCTCCGTCGCCCGCCGCGACGGCGTGCCTGCCCATCGGCCGGGAGGTGGCACGGCTCGCGCTGCGCCGGGCTCAGGGGGCGGGGTGGAAGCCGCCCGCCGTAGAATCCGGTCATTGTGTCTGAGCAGCCTTTGAACCCCGCCCCCACCGAAGCGCCCGACGACGACGCGCCCCACACGGCGCCCGCCGGCACCGTTCCGACCGCCCCCACGCGGACCGGCTCCACCGCGGCCGGCTCCACCGCGGCCGACGCGCTCACCGACGCCGCGACCGACGTCTCGGCCGACGAAGCCGCCGCGCTGCGGGCCGCCTCCTTCGAGCGCGCGCGCCGGCTGCGCCAGGAGCCCCGCTTCCCCGGCGGCCCCGCCGCCGACCCCGCCGGTTCGCACCACGAGCGCCGGATCCGCAGCTTCCAGCCGCGCCGCAGCCGCGTCACGACCGGCCAGCAGGACGCCCTGGAGCGCCTGTGGCCGAAGTGGGGCCTGGACATCGACGGGCAGCGCGTCCTGGACCTGGCCGAGATGTTCGACGGTCTGCCCGTCGTCCTGGAGATCGGCTTCGGCATGGGCGAGGCCACCGCGCAGATGGCGGCCGACGATCCGGGCACCGGCATCCTCGCGGTCGATGTCCACACCCCCGGCCAGGGCAATCTGCTGGGCCTCGCGGACATGGCCGGCTCGACCAACGTACGGGTGGCCAACGGCGACGCGGTGATCCTGCTGCGCGAGATGCTGGCCCCCGAGTCGCTCGACGGCCTGCGGGTCTACTTCCCCGACCCCTGGCCCAAGGCCCGGCACCACAAGCGGCGCCTGATCCAGCCCGAGTTCCTGGACCTGGTGGCCCCGGTACTGAAGCCCGGCGCCATCGTCCACTGCGCGACCGACTGGGAGCCGTACGCCGAGCAGATGCTGGAGGTACTCACCGCACACCCCCGCTTCGCGAACACCGCGGCCGACAGCGGATACGCCCCGCGCCCCGCGTTCCGGCCGCTCACCCGCTTCGAGGGACAGGGCCTGGACAAGGGTCACGTCGTCCACGACCTGCTGTTCGCCCGCGTCTGACACACCGTGTGCGGCCACGTCCTGGCCGGATGCGCCGTCGCCGGGTGTCAGTGCTCCTCGTTAGGGTCGAGAGGTGTCCGACCCCTCCGTGCAGCATCAGCAGGCGCGACCCGCCGTCCCGGTCCTCCATGAGCGGCGGCTCGACGAGGTCCTGGGCGCCGCACCGGAGCGCGGCCGAGCGCGCTACCGGCCGCGCCGCGTCGGCATGGTGTGGCGCAGCAAGGTGTTCCGCGCCGGGGCCGTGATCGTGGCGCTCGTGCTGTGCGGGCTGGTGATCCTCGCCCTCGTCCGCGAACAGACCGGCCCGGAGGGGTTCCTCGTCGGCCTCGGTCTGGCCGTGCTGCCGGTCCCGCTGCTGATGGCGGCGTTCCGCTGGCTGGACCGGGTCGAGCCGGGCCCCTGGCGGAATCTGATCTTCTCCTTCGCCTGGGGCGCGTGCGCCGCCGCGCTCGTCGCGATCATCGCCAACTCGTTCGCGACGCGCTGGATAGCCACCGCGACGGCCGACCCGGCGAGCGCCGACACCCTGGGGGCGACGGTGATCGCCCCCGTGGTCGAGGAGAGCGCGAAGGCGGCGGCCGTGCTGCTGATCTTCCTGTTCCGCAGACGGGAGTTCAGCGGGGTGGTGGACGGTGTCGTCGTCGCCGGCTTCACCGCGACGGGCTTCGCCTTCACCGAGAACATCCTCTATCTGGGCAACGCCTTCGGCGAGGACCAGCAGCTGGGCAGCTCCGGGTTCGCCTCGGTGACGGCCGGGACGTTCTTCGTGCGGATCGTGATGTCGCCGTTCGCGCACCCCCTTTTCACGGTCCTCACCGGCCTCGGCTTCGGCTTCGCGGCCGTCAGCGCCCGCCGCCACCGGGTCCGCAGGATCGCCCTGCCGCTGCTCGGGCTGCTGCTGGCGATGGGTCTGCACGCCCTGTGGAACGGTTCGTCGTCCTTCGGCCCGTACGGCTTCTACGCGGTGTACGGGATCGTCATGGTCCCGGCGTTCGGCCTGGTGACCTGGCTGGCGATCTGGTCGCGCCAGCGGGAGCTGCGGGCTCTCGCGGCCGAGCTGCCCGCCTATGCGGCGGCCGGCTGGCTCACCCCCGCCGAGCCGTCGGCGCTCTCCTCCATGCGGGCCCGGGGCATGGCCCGCGACCTGGCCCGCCACTGGCAGCCGGACCGGACACGGGGCCGGGCGGCGGCCCGCGCGGTCGCGGAGTACGAGTCGTTCGCGACCTCCCTGGCGGGGCTGCGCCGCCGGGCCCGCCACGGCGCGGTGGGCCCGGACTTCGGCGCGCGGGAGCGGGAGTTGCTCCACCACCTCTGGCAGCGCCGGGAGTTCGCGGCCCCGGCCCTCACCCACGCGGCCCTCCTGACGGCCCGCCCGGGCACCCACCACGGCCACCCCATGCCGGCGCCGTACGGAAACGGAAACGGAAACGGAAACGGGTACGGGTACGGGCACAGCCCCGGGCAGACGCCCGGATACGGGCAGGCGCACGGGCACACACCGGGATACGGCCCCGCCGCCTACCCGCCGCCCCAGCCGTACGGCAGCGCACCCCCCAGCCACCGCCGCCCGCCGACGTAGCCGGAGCCGGAGCCGGAGCCACAGTCACCACCACGGCTTCGGCCTCCGCGAACGGCGGTTCCGTCCGGGGCGTCGCCCGGCGGCGGCGTCCGGCTCCGTCAGGCCGACGCCTCGGTGAGCAAGGCGAGTTCGCCGTCGGTCAGCCGCAGGTCGGCGACCGCGACGAGGGCGGGAAGCTGCTCGACCGTACGGGCGGAGGCGATCGGGGCGGCGACGGTCGGCTGTGCGGCGAGCCAGGCGAGGGCGACCGTGGCGATCTCGGCGTCCCGTTCCCCGGCGACCCGGTCCAGGGCGGCCAGCACCCTGCGGCCCTGCTCCGACTCCAGGTAGCCGCCCGCCTTCGCGGAGCGGGCGCTCTCCACGGCCGTACCGGGGCGGTACTTGCCGGTGAGGAAGCCGGAGGCGAGCGCGTAGTACGGGACGGCGGCGAGGCCGGCGCGGGCCGCGGTGTCCTGGAGATCGCCCTCGTAGGTGTCGCGGGAGACCAGGTTGTAGTGCGGCTGGAGCGCGACGTACCGGGCGAGGCCCTCGCGCTCGGAGAAGTCGAGGGAGGCCCGCAGGCGCTCGGGGCTGATGTTGGAAGCGGCGATGTGCCGCACCTTGCCGTCCTTCACCAGCTGGTCGAGGGCGGTGATGATCTCCTCGACCGGGACGGTCTCGTCGTCGAAGTGCGTGTAGTAGAGGTCGATGTGGTCGGTGCCGAGGCGGCGCAGCGATGCCTCGGCCGCGCCCTTGACGGTGCCGGCGGAAAGGCCCCGGTGGTCGGGGTGGGCGCCGGCCTTGGTGGCGACGACGATGTCGGACCGGTTGGAGCGGGAGGCGAGCCACTTGCCGATGACGGTCTCCGACTCACCGCCCTCGTTGCCCTCGACCCAGGCGGAGTACGCGTCGGCGGTGTCGATGAAGTTGCCGCCGGCCGCGACGTACGCGTCCAGGACGGCGAAGGACTGGTCCTCGTCCGCCGTCCAGCCGAAAACGTTGCCGCCGAGGGCGAGGGGGAAGACCTGGAGGTCAGAGGTGCCGAGAGTGCGCGCGGAAGTCATGTGGAGGTTCAACGGGCCGGGGCGGAGCCGGTATTCCGTCGCCCGCCGGACCGTACCCGGACCGTACCCGGACCGTACCGTCCCCGGACAGACCGGCAGCCCTGACGTCGGGGGGTGTGCGTCAGGGCTGCCGGGGTTGCGGGGCGGCGACGAAGGACGTCAGCCGCGGGACCGGGAGGTCAGACGTTCAGGCCCTTGCTGTTGAGCCAGGCCATCGGGTCCATCGCGGAACCGCCCGCGGTGCGGACCTCCAGGTGGAGGTGGACGCCGGTGACGTTGCCGCTGTCGCCCATGCGGCCGATGGTCTGGCCGGTGGTGACCTTCTGGCCGACGGAGACCTCGATCGAGGACTGGTGGGCGTACCAGATCTCCGTGCCGTCCTCGAGTTCGAGGACCGTGCGGTAGCCGTACGAGCCGGAGTAGCCGGCCGAGGTGATCGTGCCGCTGTGCACGGCCTTGAGCGGTGCACCGGCCGACCCGGCGAAGTCGAGACCGGTGTGCTGGCCCGAGGACCAGAGCGCGCCGGACTGACCGTAGGTGGAGGTGATCGTGTACGAGAAGGTGGGGAGGGAGAAGCTGGCGGCGAGCTTGGCGAGCCGCTCGGCCTCCTTCTTCTTCTCCGCCGCTTCCTTCGCCGCCTTCTTCTTCGCGGCGGCCTCGGCCTCGGCCTCTGCCTCTGCCTCGTCCTGCTGCTTCTTGGCCTCGGCGGCGGCGCTCTCGGCCGCTGCCTTCTCGGCGGCGGCCTTGGCCTCGGCGTCGGCGCTGGCCTGCTGCTGCTCGGCCTGCTGGAGGATCCGGGCGCGCAGCGCCTCGCCCGCGTCGGTGCCCTGCTCGGCCTCGGCGGTGGTGAGGCCGGCGGTGGTGAGCGGCGCGGAGGCGGCGACCGGGGCGGGCTCCGCCTCGTCGGACATCAAAGACCCGACGCCGGGAAGGGACTTGGCGTCGGGGAGGTTGTCCACGATGGAATCGGGAAGAGAGATGGAGACCGGCGCCTTGTCCTGCGCGGTGGCCATGCCGCCGGCACCGACAGCCGCTATGACACCGACCCCGAGGACGGTGGAGCTACGGGCCAGACCACGCTGCTTGGCCACGCGGTGCTTGCCGCGCACGGGACGGATGGACTCCGCGGTGGGGTTCCATTCCTCCCAGGTGCGCTCCTCGCCACCGAAGGTGTCGGCACTGAAGGGTGACGGGGCCTCAGGGGCAGGCTTGTTGGACGCCACGTGGGCGCACTCCTTTCCTTCCTTCTCGCCTACCGGGTTAGCTGACGGGTTCGGAGCAGGAAGGTCTCCTACGGGCCCCTCCGTCTCTCACGAGACGCAGGCGTCCGATTCACCCCATGTAGGTGGTTCCCCGGTTCCCTTGCGGAATTCGGCGCTCGCGCGCGGCGCCGTCTCTGACGACGGCTGTGACGACCGCGCTGCGTTATCGAACGTTAATAGACGGACGGGCCCTATTCCAAGCTGTTCCTGTTGATCATTAACGAACATGGCGGGGATGTACGGGTGACAACCGGGCGCAATCGGGCGACTTGACCACCACTCAGCCACATCACTTTTTCTGACGGTGTGTCAAATGTTATGCGGAGCGGTGCACCTCGATTACGCACCGTGTCATCGCTCGGCGTCATCGCCCGGCGTCATCGCCCGGCGTCATCGCCCGGCGTCATCGCCCCGGCCCACGATCTTCACCGTCGTCCGGGGCACGGGCTGCCCCTCCGCCGGCCGGCCGACCGCGATGAGCGCCATGTCGTCCGTGGTCCGCCCGCCGGTGTGCAGCCGTACGTCGTCCGTCAGCGCCGACAACAGCTCCTCCGGGCCGGGGAAGATCCGGCCGCGCAGCCGGGCCGCCGGATCGTAGAAGACCCCGTTCGGGTCCCGCGCCTCGGACAGGCCGTCCGTGAAGGCGAGGAGCGTCGCCCCGGCGGGCATCGCCCACTCGTCGGACCGGTCCGGCCACACCCCCAGGTCCATCCCCAGCGGCATGGCGGGCACCGAGGGCGCCAGCACCTCCAGGGCGCCGTCGGCGTGCAGCAGGATCGGCTCGGGGTGACCGCGGTTGACGATGCGCAACGAGGCCGAACCGGGCGGGATCTCGGCCAGCACGGCGGTGATGAACCCCTCCATCGCGTCCAGCCCGTACCGTCGCGTCCCCTCCCGGGCCAGCGCCCGCTCCAGCCGCTGCGCGACGCCCTCCAGCGAACGCTCCTGCTCGGCCGCCTCCCGGAACGCCCCGATGATCACCGCCACCGCCTCGACGGCGTCCAGCCCCTTGCCGCGTACGTCGCCGACGACCAGACGCACTCCGTACGGGGTGTCCGCGACGGCGAACAGGTCGCCGCCCACGAACTCGTCCGCCTGGGCCGCCTCGTACCGCGCGGCCACCTGGAGTCCGCCGATCCGCTCGGCCGGGGTCGGCAGCACGGCCCGCATGGCGGTCTCCGCGATGACCCGGGCCGAGGCCAGCTGCTCGTTGCCGCGCCGCACGACGCCGTTGATGACGAGGGCCAGCACCGAGGCCGTGAGCACGGTGATCAGCTCGATGATCGGGACCACCTGGGTGGTCGTCCCGTCGGAGAGCCGCATCGCGATGACGGAGAGGACCGCGGCGATCCCCGTACGGACGGTCCGGTTCTTCGAGAAGAACGGCGCGGCGATCAGCGGGGCCGCGACGAACAGGGGGACAGCGGTGAAGTTGGGCGGAGTCAGCGAGTCGAGCACCAGCCCGCCGAGAATCAGCAGGGCGGGCAGCAGCCGGACGAACCGTCCGGTGCGCCGCCCGTCGGACGTCAGCTGGCCCTCCCGGGACCCGAACACCACCCGGCCCACGGCGTCGAAACTCCCCGCCGTGGCACTGCGCCGTTCGTCGGCCATCCCCACCTGTGCACTCCTGCCCGGTCCACCCACGGCTGCGGACGGTACCGCGCCCCGCCCAGGCTTCCCGGAGCCGCGCCGAGCGGCTACTCCGCATCGGCCGAATAGGGGGAAGGCGGGCGGAGGCCGGCCTTCCGTGGTCAGTCGGAGAGCCGGTGTTCCGCGTATACCGTCAGTGCGTCCCGTACGAAGGCGGCGGTGCCGTCCCCGTAGCGATCGTAGTTCTTTCCGAAGCGGGGGTCGGCGACATACATCTCGCCGAGCCCGATCACGTACGAACGGCTGGGCGCCTTGGCCGAGGACAGCCAGGCGCAGTGCCGCCGCGCGAGGTCCTGCGCCTCGGCCCCGTCGGCGGCGAGCCCCGCCCCCCTGGCCCGGCCCCAGGCGCGCGCGACGGCCTCGTGCTCGTCCTGGAACGCCTTCTTCCGCTCGTCCCCGAGCGACCGCCACCAGCGGTCGCCCTCCTCGTACGCGTCCCGGCCCCAGCGCTCGGTGACCTCCTGCTCGTGGGCGGTGTGATCGAAGCCGTCGAACACTTCATCGGCCATGAGTTCCATCCCCTCCTGCGTCTTGTGGAGAGTGGTCCGCACCGAGGCGATCTGCCGCCCGATGCGCGCCTGCTCCTGTTCGAGCAGCCGCAGATGCGCCCGCAGCGCCACCGCCGTGTCCCGCTGCCCCGCGAGCACGTCCTTGATGGCGGGCAGCGAGAGACCGAGCTCCCGCAGCAGCAGGATGCGCTGCAGCCGGACGAGGGCGTCCTGGTCGTAGTAGCGGTAGCCGTTGCTCCCGATCCGGCTCGGCGCGAGGAGACCGACGTCTCCGTAGTGCCGGAGCGTGCGGCTCGTGGTGCCGGCCTGTCGGGCGATTTCCTGAATGGACCACTCCATGCCGGAAACGCTAGATCTTTACGCTGCGTCAAGGTCAAACCGCACCATCACGGCGCCAGAAAACGACTCGGGCCCGGCACGCTGTGCGTGCCGGGCCCGGGCCTTCAGTAGCGGGGACAGGATTTGAACCTGCGACCTCTGGGTTATGAGCCCAGCGAGCTACCGAGCTGCTCCACCCCGCGTCGGTAAACACAACTCTACGGCATTCCCGGCACACCTCTGACCAATTACGGCGGAGCTCCTCCGGGCCGGGGTTCGGGGCGCCGCCCTCGGGGGATCCACCATGGCTTTTGCCCTGTTCCGCATGGGATCTTTTGGTAAGTCCACAGCCGACCGGGTTGCTGGGACAGGCGGAGCGGCGGGGGTGCTCTCGCCATCGGGGAAGAGGGTGACGTGGTGCGAGACGGAACAGGCGGCACGGACGCGACGGACGGAACAGGCGGGACGGACGGTACGGACGGTACGGACGGTACGGACGGGATACGGGACGGTCGGCCGGGGCGAGGGCTGACGTGGCCGTGGTTCCTGGTGGTCGTCGTCGTGTACGCGGGCATCATTCAGGGGCTCGGATTGCTGATCGGCGTCGACACCAGTTCCTCCGACAGCCCGTTCCCCACCACGGAGTCCTTGGTACGCAACGCGCTGATCCCGATCGGGGCGTCGATCGTGTTCGCCGCCGCCGTCGTGACCTGGCTCGGCTGGTGGGGCGAGGTGCTGCGCTACCGGGCACCCGTTCGCCGCTGGGTGCGCTGGGTGCCGGTCTCCATGCTGGCCGTCGCCCTGCTCGGTCTGAACTACGGTCACCTCGGCGACCAGAGCGCCTCCCTGGTGGCTTCCCTGCTCCTGCTGGGCGTGTTCGTCGGCGTGGGCGAGGAGCTCATGTTCCGGGGCGTCGGCGTGCAGGTCTTCCGCCGGGCCGGGCTCACCGAGGGCAAGGTCGGCCTCTACTCCTCGCTCGTGTTCGGCCTCGTACACGTCAGCAACGCCATCGGGGCGGGGGCGCAGGCCATCCTCCAGGCCCTCGTCGTCTCCACGTCGGGCTACTTCTTCTACCTGTGCCTCCGCGTCGGCGGCGTCATCCTGCTGCCGATGCTCGTCCACGGGCTGTGGGACACCAGTCTCTTCTCCAACCTCGTCGGCGAGGAGCCCCAGGCATCCCTGGGCATGGCGCTGATCATCGTCCTCCAGGTGGTCCTGATCGTCGTGCTGCTCGTCAGGCGTCGCTCCATCGGGCCCAGGGCGGCGGAGGCCCCCGCCTGACCGGCCCCGCGGGCGGACGGAGGCTGCGGATGTTTGTCGTGCCCGGGCCAATCCATCCGGGTCACGGCTCCGAATAGACGACATCAGCGACCGAACGTCGTTCCGGCCCGCGCCGGAACTTCCGGAAGGGGATGCGTCTTCGTGATAGCCCGCCGTACAACTCGCCTCGCCGCACTGCTCGTCCTGCCCGCCGCGCTCACCCTCGGAGTGGCCGGGCCCGCCCTGGCGCACGAGGGGCACCCCGCCGGCACCACGAAGGCGGCCGAGGGCGACACGTACCAGATCGACCTGGAGCAGCTGAACGACTCCGGTGCCAGTGGCGCCGCCCTCGTCAGCCTGGAGGGCGACCAGCTGACCGTGAAGATCGACGCACAGGGGCTGGTCCCCGGTCAGCCGCACGCCCAGCACATCCACGGCTCCACCGACGGCCACGACTTCCGCTGCCCGGACAAGAGCGCGGACAAGGACGGCGACGGCATCGTCACCACCGCCGAGGGCCTGCCGATGTACGGGGACATCAACATCTCCCTGACGACGAAGGGCGATACGTCCAAGAAGAGCGGCCTCGCGGTGGACCGGATGCCCGTCGCCGACAAGGACGGCAAGCTGACCTACTCCCGCACGATCACCGTCCCGCGGGACGTGGCGGACCACCTCAAGGACCTGCACGTCGTGCAGCACGGCATCGACCGCAACGACGACGGGACGTACGACTTCGGCGCGGGCAAGAGCGAGCTCGACCCGAAGCTTCCCCAGGAGGCCACCGCTCCGGCCAACTGCGGCATGGTCAAGGGCGCGGCCGTCGGCTCCATGCCGGCCGGCGGCGTCGAGACCGGTGGCGGCAGCACGGAGGGCGTCGAGTCGCCGGGGCTCCTGGCTGCGGGCGGCGCCGCCGTGCTCGCGGCCGGAGGCCTGTTCGCCGTACGCCGCCGGACCCGTACGGCCGACGCCCGGCACGACGCCTGACCGGTCCGGCCCGGCCGACGCCCGGCACAACACCTGACCGGTCCGGCCCAGGTGACGGCGGGCGCCGCGTCCGACCGCCGCCCCGCCCCGCCCCGCCCCGATCAGGCTCCGCAACGGCAGCGACCAGGAAGAGGTGACCCCCGATGAACGCGACGGACCCGGGCGACGGGCCCACGCCACCTCCCGGGCGGCGGCGGACCTTCGGGCTCACCGCCGCCGTCGCGGCCCTTCTCCTGATCGGCGGGCTGCTGCTGGTCCTGGGAACCGGCCGCCAGCAGCCCGCCCCTCCCCCGGCGGCGGACAAGGAAAGCTCCGGGGCCCCGGCCGGCCGGACGCCCCCGCCCCACGCGGGGACGTCCGCGCCACCGGAGAAGGGGATCGGGGGCGGAGACCGGAACAGGCGGCCCGTAGCCGCCCTGCCCTCCTCGCGACCCGTCGGGATCACGATCCCGTCCTTGAAGATCGACTCCACGCTGGAGGACCTGGGACTCGGTGAGAACCGGGCGATGGACACCCCGCGCGACCCGGACAAGGCCGGCTGGTACACGCCCGGCCCGACGCCCGGGGCCATGGGGCCGGCGGTGATCGCGGGCCACGTGACCTGGGACGGCGCACCTGCGGTCTTCTTCGAGCTCGCCGCGCTCGACCCCGGCGACCGCATCGCCGTCCGTCGCGCGGACGGCCGCACGGCCGAGTTCACCGTCGACCGGACCGCCGTGTATCCCAAGGACGCGTTCCCGACCGTCGAGGTCTACCGCAACCTCGACCACGCCGGGCTTCGTCTGATCACCTGCGGCGGCGACTACTCCGAGGCGGACAGCCGCTACGCCGACAACGTCGTCGTCTACGCCACCCTCACCGGCAGCCGCGCCTGAGGCCCTCGGGCTGGCAGGTACGCGAGAGCCCGCGCACAGCGAAGCGATGTGCGCCCGGATTCACACGCGTCGAGTGGCTCCCGCCGGCCAGATCACGTCCACGGGCAGACCAGCTTCCCGGGCCTGCTCCACGGTGTCGGCGGTGCCGCCTCCCTTGCCCGAAGGGGGCCTGCCGTCCCACACGGCTACGAGGCGGTCCGCCCGGCGCAGCAGCTCGGCGTTCGCCGACTCATAGGCAGCCCGGCCCGCAGTCGCATGCGGCAGAGTCACGACGTGCTCGGCTGTCTCGATCAGGTGGTCGAAGACAGCAGCGTGGGCCGGCTTCACCTTGGCAGCTCGGTAGTCATCGGAAGGGATCACCGCAATCAGGCGCCCGCCGATGGCAGAGACCTCTTCCGCGAAGAGGCTGTCCGCACCCGCAGCAATGCACGACACCCCGGTCAGGTCCTCGCTGTACTCGGCGAGCAGCTCACGCAGCGCAGCGCGCACCAGCGGCACGCTCTCCTCGGTCAGGTCCATGTGCCCGGTC
Source organism: Streptomyces sp. NPDC026589 (assembly GCF_040638385.1). Taxonomy (NCBI): domain Bacteria; kingdom Bacillati; phylum Actinomycetota; class Actinomycetes; order Kitasatosporales; family Streptomycetaceae; genus Streptomyces; species Streptomyces sp. NPDC026589. Next base: position 220,517 of record NZ_JBEZYG010000016.1, on the reverse strand, counting down.
ACGGCGAGTGTCGTCATGTGCCCGTTCCTCAGCTCGACAGCAGGTCGCGGATACTATCGCGCGCCTCGCGCACCGGCCGCGACGCACTGTGTCCCACGGTGTAGGGGTACAGCTGCCCCAGCTGTGTGCGGACACGCCCTGACTGTGTGCCGCGCGCGGCCTGCACCGCCAAGGCCGTTTCGGCGGCCGCCCCTTGGATGTCCCCGGCGAGGAACTGGCATTCCGCCAGCCCGATGCGGTCGAGCGCGTGGGAGCGCCCTGCTTCTGCGCCCCGGGACGCTAAGGCGGCCCGGATCCTGGCCGCAGCCTGGTCGGCGTGGCGGCGCGGGTCGGCGCGCGCGAGGTCGAGGAGTCGCCCCCCGGTGACGCCCGCGAGCTCGGCCTCGTCGAAGTAGGCGATCCAGTACGGCTCGTCGGTGTTCCCGGCAGCGCTGGCCAGTGCCTCGGCCGCCTTGGCGGTGGCCCGGTGGAATCCGGCGATGCGCCCCTGCGCGGCATACGCCCAGGCCTCGCGGGTGTGGAGCATGGCACGAGCCCGGGGGCCGATCACGTCGCGGGCACCCTCCTGGGCGAGGTGGATCAGCTGGAGTGCGTCGTCGGCGCGATCGCGGTAGAGCATCTGCCGGGCCATCCCAGCCAGAACGTTGGCCCCGAAGACGACGTCGCCGCCAGCGTGGGCGGCTCGCAGGGCGAGGCGGTAGTAGTCCTGCGCGCGCCGGTGCAGTCCGGAGTCCCACGCCATGGTCGCTGCGGTGCCGGCCAGCTGCGCCATGACGCGGTACAGCCGGTCCGTCACGGCCGGGGCCTGGTGGTCGTCAAGGGCGCCGGAGACTTCCGCGAGCTGGCCGAGCACAGCTTTCCTTCGGAGGCCGCCGCCGTACTGGTGGTCCCAGTGGCGGAAGGCGCGCGCGGTGGTTTCCAGTTCCTCGACTTCTCGTATGCCGAGGCGGCCGGGGCGGCGCTGCGTTGGTACGTGGGCGGCCGGGGCGAGCCATCCTTCGAGGCTGTCGAGGAGCACGGCGCCGGTTACCGCGGCACCGGCGAGGGCGAGGGTGAGGACCCTTCGGTCCATCACAAGATCACTCCTGGTGAGGTGGGTGGCCAGACTCACGGTGGCGTCGGGCCGCCACGGGATCTCGTCTGTGTCTGGCCGGTCGCCTGGAGCTTCTGGCTGGTCGTGCGGTGCTGTGGTGTGGTCGCTCTCCCAGGGGCGCGGTGCGAGGCCGAGCAGGCCGCCGGGGATGTGGAGGCCGTCGGCGATTCGGCAGATGACGTCGAAGCTGGTGACGCGCTGGGACCCGCTGGTGATCGTGGACACCTTGCCGGGGGTGAGCTGGCAGGCAGACGCGATGCGGTTCTGGGAGAGCCCGCCCCACTTCTTGATCAGTGCGAAGACGGCGGCGAAGTCGTGCTCGATGAGTGCTGCCCGGACGTCTGCTCTGTCGAGCACATCAGGGCTGAGCAGGCCGGGGGTGGCGGCATCCATGGGCTGACTTCCGTTGCGATCCTACGCACGCGCAGGCGCCTTACTGGAGCGCCAACGAGTGTATTACCGCCTAGGTAACCCCCGCTGGTCATCCTGCGGTTACGTGCATCGGACGACTCTGTGACGGCGACGGATACCGCAAGCGACGCGGAGAGAGCCATGGCGATGACGATGAAGGTGTACGAGGTGGACCGCGAGGGCCACACCCGGATCGTGCGCGAGGAGACGGAGGTCGTGCCCCTCGAACAGCCGGAGGCCTCCCACCAGTTCCCCGTCTGCGAGTGCCCCGAGTGCAAGACGACCGCGCGGTGACGACGTGCTTCGCCGACGGCGGCGCGCACGAGTTCCCCGTCGAGGACGACACCGGCGTCCACTGCCCCGAGCACGGCGCCACCCTGCTCTGGCACGTCGAACCGCCCACAGACTCCCGCCCGGCCGCGCACTCCCTGGAAGGACCGCAGCCGGGCGGGCGATCCCCAACCGACAGAAGGAGATCACCATGAGCGTAGGCCAGTTACCCGTCATCGCCCGCGGGCTCATCCCCGACGAGCGGTTCACCAGCTGCCGCAGCACCGTCATGGACGCCAACCCCGACATGTCCCAGGAGATGGCCGGCCGGATCGTCGAGGAGGGGCTGAAGTTCGTGGCCGCCTGCTCGCGCAACCCGGGCGTCGGCCTGGCCCCGTCGCGCATCGTGGATGAGGGGTGGCACGCCCTGCTGCTCCACACCGCGATGTACGCGCAGCTGTGCGAGGAGCTCGGCGGGAACTTCGTCCACCACTTCCCCGGGTACGACCCCACGAACTACGACCCGGAGATCCTGGACCGCACCCGCCAGGCCATCGCAGATCTGGGGTACGTCGCTGACGCGGAACTGTGGGGGCCGCCGTCGGACGAGACTCTCGCGTCCGTCGCGGCAAAGTGCCAGCACGCCCCGGACTGCACGATCGTCATCATCCCGAAGCCGAAGGGCTAGCCTGCTGGGCAGGAGGTGCCTCATGGCGCAGGAGTGGATCGACCCGCGGTACGCGGACATGGTGGCCGCGTGGAGGGACGGGCAGGAGCCGGACTCGCGTGACCCGCGGGAGCTCCGGCCGGTGCGGGGGTTCGTGATCCCCGCCGAGCCCGAGGCGTAGCCCGCCCAGATCGACCGCAGCCCCTGCCTCTCGCGCGAGGCGGGGGCTGCTTCGTGTGATCGTTTGCACTTCGATGGAGCTTGGGTGGAGCATCTGCCCGAAATGAACCCGAACAAGCAGTGGCCCCAGGCCAGAGAAACGCTCTGACCTGGGGCCGAGAGGTAGGCCGTGTGGGACTCGAACCCACAACCAACGGATTAAAAGTCCGCTGCTCTGACCAATTGAGCTAACGGCCCCTGGGAGATCACTCCACGAGCATAGCCGCCCCCGGCCCGGCGGCCGAGGCGGTATCCGATTCGCGTCCCGGCACGGCGTCGCCGGACGCGGGGCCCCGGCGCTCCACCCGCCGGGGTCCACCCGCCGGGATCCGGCCGACGGGTGGCGACACCGGGGCCCGGCCCGCGCCTAGAACAGCGAGAGGTAGCCCTGCCAGCCGGGGCTGAGCTTCTCGCGGGGGGCGAACAGCCCGTTGCCCCTGCCCTCGTACCGCCACAGCACCCCGGCCCTGTCCCGGGCGAACAGGTCGTTCCTGCCGTCGCCCGTGATGTCGCCGACCGCCGCGATCGCGTTGTACGTGTTCCAGCCGGAGCCGATCCGCTGCTTGCCGGCCAGCTTTCCGGCACCCGTGCCGGCGTACCGCCACAGCACCCCGGAGGAGTCGCGGGCCAGGACGTCCCCGATGCCGTCGCCCGTCAGGTCCCCGGCTCCGACGACCGTGAGGCCCTTCCAGCCCGTGCCGATCAGGACACCGGCCTTGAGCTTGCCCGCACGGTCCGACGCGTACAGGTAGAGGGAACCGGTGGACTTCTGACGGGCCAGCACGTCGGCCACGCCGTCTCCGTTGAGGTCGCCGGGCGAGTACACGTCGTACGCCTTCCAGCCCGTCCCGATCTTCGCCGGGTCGTGGAGGAAGCCGTACTGACCGTCGTCGTCGCACGTGCCGTCGAGCCGGTACAGGGCGCCGTCGCTGTTCACGACCAGGTAGTCGTTGCAGCGGTCGCCGCGCAGGTCGCCGGTGGGCACGATGCTGGTGGCGGGAGCGTCGAGGATGCCGAAGTAGCCGGTGTACGGGCCGACCGTGCCGGGAAGCTTGCCCCGGCGCATGCCCAGGCTCCGGTCCTCCACCACCACGAAGAGGTCGCCGAGGGCGTCCCGGCCGCCGAAGTCCCGCCAGGCGGGGGCCGCGTGGGTGAGCCTCACCTTGCCGGACCTGGTCAGGGCCGGGCCGTGGCCGTCGGCGGGCTGCGCCGTCAGCGTCCAGTCGTAGGTCCCGTTGACCACGAGCCGTCCGCTGCCGTCCCGGGCGTCCCAGTCGACCGTCAGGACGTCGCGGGCCTCGCCGCCGGTGAGCGTACGGACCGTCCTGCCGGTCCGCCGGTCGACGAGCTGCGCCTTCCAGGAAGCCACGGGCCGGGAGAGCCGGGCGGAGTAGGCCCAGTGGCCGCTCTCCTCCGAGGGCCAGCTCTCCGAGCGCTCGTCATGGACCGACAGCGCCTGCGCCGGCACACCGGTCGGCACCACGTGGACCCGCTGTCCGGCGTCCACGTACGCGACGTTCCCGCCGCGCTTGTCGACCGTCCACGCCACGCGCCGCTGCGCGTTCGCGGTCGCCGGCAGGTCGCCGACGATCCGCTCCGGCGCCGTACCCGTGCCGATGCCGGTCACCAGGTCGGTCAGGACCAGCTTCCCGGCGGCCTTGTCGTGACGCACCAGGTAGCCGTCGCCGAGCAGGGCCTCGTCGGCGGGGACGGGCAACGACTTCCTCGTCGTCCGGTCGTACACCCCGGCCGGGCCGGAAGCCCCGCACGACCAGTAGAGCCAGCGGCCCAGCGCCTGGAGTTCGCTTGGTGCGCAGCCGGTGCCCAGGTCGACGGTCTGCCGTGTGCGGCCCGTCGCCAGGACCGTCTCCGTCACGGTGCCCGGCTTCTCCGCCGCGCTCCACAGGGTCTGCTCCCACAGGGCGGACGCGACCGGCTTACGGGTGAGGATCTTCTCCGGCCCGTACGCCCGGTAGACGGTCTGTACGCCCGCCGCCTCGTTCGTGTAAACGGCGTACCGCCCATCGGCGTCCGTGAGGGTGCCGCCGGAGGCGCCGGTGATGAAGGAGCTGCCCTCGGAGGAGCGCACCTCGTCGCCGGAGGCGCTCTCCCGGCGGGCGAGGAAGGTGACACCACCGTCGAGGGCTCCGAACATCGCGTGGCAGTCGGGGTCCTCCGGCCCGCACGCGGTGTGGAACGTGATCCGGGCCGGGACCTGCGGCCCGTAGGACGGCGTCCCCGACAGGCTCAGGGTGCGCACCGTGGCCCTCCGGACGTTGGAGACCTGACTGTCCGCCACGGTGAGCCGCCCGCCGGACAGGCCGATCCCCTGGATCTTCTGCGGCAGCGGGGCGAGGTCGATCACGCGCTCCAGCACGGGAACGCCGCCCGGGCCCTCGGTGATGCGGTGGGCGCCCCACGCGCGGTCGTCCCCCTGGCTGCTCGCCCCGCCGACGACGATCGCCGAGCCGTCCTCGGCGGCCGCGATGTCGTTCTTGGCGGCCTTCAGCAGCACGCGGGGCGCACCGCCGTCGAGCGGTGTGGCCATGAGGGGGAAGTTGTTGCCCCGGTTGTGGATCAGCCAGTCACCGACGACGCGCAGGGAGGAGAAGTAGCGGTCGGCGGGCGGCACCGAGGTGATCGTCCGCGGGGTGCCGCCGAGGTCGGACCGGGGCAGCACTCCGATGGCCGTCCCGGTGCTGCCCACCACGTAGAAGAGGAGGTGCCGGGGGGAGAGGACGAACGCGTTCCCCGAGGCCTTGACCCCCGCGCCGAGCCGCTGGTCGACCCGCGCGCCCGCCACGTCGACGAGTGCCAGGGTGGCGGCGCCGCCGGTGACGTAGCGCAGGGCCACGGAGGTGCTGTCCCCGGCCACGGCCGAGTCGGCGTGCAGCAAGCGGGTGTCGGCCGGCAGCCCCTCGACCGTGCGGTCCCGTACGGTTCCGTCCTCGCGCACGTCCAGCAGATGCGCCTCGTCCGCCGCGCGGGGCGTGTCGCCCGTGGCGTCCGGCGCGATCCTGACCGCGACGACCGTACGGCCGAAGACGCCGGAGAAGAGCAGCCCGTCCGGGAGCGTGAGGGTGCGGGTGGTGCCGGCCGCCATGTCCCGCAGCTCGAAGGTGTTCCCCCGCTGGTACACGATCGTGTCCGTGCCCGTGCCGTGCACCTTGTCGACCGGTGCGGTTCCGGACGGGCCGGCGGGGAAGATCCGCCCGTCGGAGAAGCGGGTCCAGACATAGCCGCTCGGCGGCCCGGACACCCGGTGGAAGACGCCGGCCGCTCCGGCTCCGTCGGCGCCGCGCTGCCGGCCGACGGCCGCGAAGTTGAACGGCTGTACGAAGTTGCTCATCGCGGGCGGGATGACCACCGGGTCCGCCGCCGCGGCGGGCGCCGCGAGAGCCACCGGGACGTTCGCGGGAGCCGGGGCCGCGGCCGCGGCCACCGGTCCCAGCCCCGCGGTGACCGACAGAACCAGTGCTGCGGCGACGACGCCGTTCGTGAGGGCACGCTGAGCCACTCGGGTTCCTCCCCGTGGAAGACAGTGGGCGCGGGGGGACGCGATCGCTCAGCAACGGTCGGCGGAGGCCGGCGTGGAAGTCCCGGGCTCGCTCCCCGGCGGTGCCCCCCCCACACGAGTGTGCGGATCTTAACAGGATCTCCACACCACGGGAACGTCATGCGAACGCGGTGGAATCCCGGGCACCGGGACAGCAACAGGGCCCGTACGTCACCGAGTCGGTTCGGTGGCGTACGGGCCCTGCCGGTCTGTCAGGCGGACCTGCTCGGCCGGTTGTCGGCCGGGCGGGGGTCAGCCGTTGCGCTTCCAGCGCGGCTTGTCGTCGCGGCGGCCGAAGGAACCGGTGTTGGTGCCGGTGTTGGCGCCGCGGTGGTCGTCACGACGGCCGGTGGGGCGGTCGCCGGCGCCGCCGGAGCGGAAGCCGCCCGAGGGGCGGTCGTCACGACGGTCACGGTTGAACGGGCGGTCGCTGCCGCCGGAGCGGAAGCCACCGGAGGGGCGCTCGTCACGACGGTCACGGTTGTACG